>JAZSAA010000209.1:0-7157 GCA_045601625.1 Clostridia bacterium
CGGCCTGGACGGCGTCATGGCCCGGGCGCTGTTTGAGCAGCTGCGCAAAATTGCCGACTCCGGAAGGATCGTCATCGTCATCACCCACACGCCCGACCGCGTGGTCGACCTGTTCGACGACGTGATCGTGCTGGCCAAGGACAGCGCCCGCACCGGGCGGCTGGCCTTCTACGGCAGCATCGAAGAGGCCCGGCGCTTCTTCGGTCGGGAGAAGATGGAGCATATCGTGAAGGCCGTCAACCGCCAGGAAGAGGGCGGCGACGGCCTGGCGGACGAATTCGTTATGAAATATGCGGAGGTGCAGCATGGCTGAAACAAAAGTCGATAGGGATTCCAGGCGCCTGTTCAAGGCCCGCTACCGCGGGCGCATCGCCCAGATCGGGATCTATTTCGCCAGGCAGCTGGCCATGTTCATGTACCAGAGCGACTGGAAGGTGCTGCCCATGTCGGCGCTGATCGCCGGCCTGGTGGGCATGGTCATCCGCAACCGGCTGTTTATCAACATGGAGGGCACGCTGCTGGGCGGCTTCGCCATGGTCATGGTGTGCATCTGGAACGGCTGCTTCAACTCGATCCAGGTCGTCTGCCGCGAGCGGGACGTCATCAAGCGCGAGCACCGTTCGGGCATGCACATCTCCTCCTATGTCATCTCCCACATGATGTACCAGCTGCTGCTGTGCCTGTTGCAGACTGTCGTGACGCTGTATGTGACCAAGGCCGTCGGCGTGCAGTATCCGGCGCAGGGGCTGTTCACCCGCTGGATGATCGTGGACTTCGGCATCTCGATCTTTCTGATCACCTACGCCTCCGATATGATGGCGCTGTGGATCTCCGCGCTGTCCCGCAACACCACCACGGCCATGACGATCATGCCCTTCATACTGATCTTCCAGCTGGTGTTCTCCGGCGGCCTGATGACGCTGCCGGGCTGGACCCGCGTCCTTACCCCCCTCACCATCTCCAACCCCGCGCTGAAGGTCGTCGCGGCCCAGGGGGATTACAACAACCGTCCGATGATGGCCATATGGAACCAGCTGAACAAGATGAGGGACAAGGAGCTCAGCGCCTCCGTCAACGTGGGCCAGGTGATAGACCTGCTGATGGACAAGGAGATACCCGCCATCAAGAACCTGCATGAAACCCCGCTGACAAGGGTGTTCACCCTGGGCGAGGTCAGGGACCTGCTCCAGAGTGACGAGTTCAAGGCCTTCAGGAAGGAGAAGGTGCTGGACGAGATGTCCATCGCCGACATCCTGCGCTTCGTCCGGGATTCGGAGGCCTTCTCGAAGCTGCTGGACTACACCATCGACCTTAAGATCGTAAAGCTGAACGCGAGAACGATCCTCGATCGCCTTATGGGCGAGGAGTCGATCATGAAGGTTCTCGAAAGCAAGCAGGTCATCCCCACCACCACCGTGGGCGACGTGCTGGACACCATCAACGCCGAGGGCCTGCTGGACAAGTACCGCGACGTGCAGCTGGGAATGGACATCAACGTGGGCGACGTGCTCAGCCTGGTCACCGGCAGTGAGATCGTGAAGTCCTATCGTGATGAAAACCTCACCTACAGCACCACCGTGGGCGGCGTGGTGGACATGATCGGCGAGGACCGGGTCAGGGAGATCCTGCAAAACCGAATCGCCGAGGCCAGCTACAACCCCGACTATGAGCACACGAAGCCGAACGTCATGAAATACTGGGGCAGGCTGGCGCTGTTCGTGCTCGCCTTCGCTGTGCTATCCACGATCACGCTGGAATTCATCGACAAGGACAAGCGATAATTGACAGGAGGCCATTCCATGGACGATAAGAACAGGCCCACCCGCCTGTACCCCATGGTGCAGATCCGAAAGGGCACCTGGGAGATCGACGAGTTCGACATCGCCAGCATGTTTCTGCTGGAGGGCCGGGAAAGGGCTATGCTGATCGACACCGGCATGGGCGTGGGCGACCTGCGCGGCGCGGTGGAGATGATCACCGACAAGCCCCTGGTCGTCGTTCACACCCACGGGCACATCGACCACACCGGCAATTCCCGGCAGTTCGGGGAAATCTGGCTGCACCCGGCGGATCGGGGCATGCCCATTCCCGACGCGCTGGAGCGACGCCGCCGCGACGCCCGCTGTATCGCCCAGCGCCAGAAGGGCAGCATCGGCGCGCCGTACAACCTGTTCAACCTCTACCCTTACGACATCGATGTGGACCTGCGGGAGCCCTCCGACGAGCCCATGCCCGTCATTCACGACCTGTACGACGGGCAGCAGTTCGACCTGGGCGAGCGGATCGTCACGGTCTACGAATGCCCCGGCCACACCGCGGGCGAGGTGGTATTCCTGGACGAGACCAACCGCATGCTGTTCGCGGGCGATGCCGTCAACTTCAATCTGGGCGTGGGCGCGGTCCCGCTGGAGACCACCCTGCGGTATATGAAGCGCATCCGGGACCTGTCGGACCGCTACGACGGCATCTGGAACGGCCACCACGACTTCCGCGCCCTGGGCATGCCCCTGGACGACGACTGCCTCGAAACCATCATCGGCCTCATGGAGGACGCCCTCAAGGGCAACGTCAGCTATTGCGAATGCCCCAGCTTCTGGGGCCAGCCGATGCCCCTGACCCGGAAGCGGGCATCCGGGGAACCCGGCGACAGGCCGGCCCGCGAAGACGCGCTGTTCCTGCGCAGGGGAAGAAACTTCCTGCGCATCGACCGGAACAAGCTGTGGGAGACGAAAGCGAAGTAAACGGCCGCAACGGCCGTCCCAAAGGGAGGATTATCCGTGCAACGGGATCAGATCATCGTGCGCACCAGCGTCATCGGCATACTCACCAACGTATTCTTGACCGTCTTCAAGGCGGCGACCGGCGTGATTTCCGGCTCCATCGCCATCACGCTGGACGCTGTGAACAACCTCTCCGACGCGCTGGCGTCGGTCATCACCATCATCGGCACCAAGCTGGCGTCCAAGAAGGCGGACAAGAAGCACCCCTACGGCTACGGGCGCATCGAGTACCTCAGCGCCATGCTGATTTCGATGATCGTGCTGTACGCCGGCCTTACTTCGCTGGTGGAATCCATCAAGAAGATCATCCACCCCCAACAGCCCGACTACTCCCCCGCCGCGCTGATCATCATCGCGGTGGCGGTGGTGGTGAAGCTGCTGCTGGGTAAGTATGTGAAGCTCATGGGGGAAAAGGTCAACTCCGATTCGCTGGTGGATTCGGGCAAGGATTCCATGCTGGATTCGATCATCTCCGCCTCCACGCTGGTGGCCGCGATCATCTACCTGACGCTGCACATCAACCTCGAGGCCTGGCTGGGCGCGCTGATCTCGATCGTCATCATCAAATCCGGCTATGAGATGCTCTCCGACAGCCTCTCGGACATCCTGGGCGAGCGGGCCGACAGCAAGCTCACGAAGGGCATCAAGCAGACCATCAGCAGCTTTGACGAGGTGCACGGGGCCTACGACCTGGTGCTGCACAACTACGGCCCCGACCGCATGGTGGGCTCGGTGCACATCGAGGTGCCCGACACCATGACGGTGGAAAGGCTGGACCAGCTGCAGCACGACATCTCCCAGAAGGTCTATACCGACTACGGCGTCATACTCACCGGCATCAGCGTCTATTCGATGAATACGAAGAACGACGCGGTCGCCCAACTCCAGCAGGACATCCGCCACACGGTGATGGATCACGACCACGTGCTGCAAATGCACGGCTTCTACCTGGACGATGCCACGAAGGAGATCCGCTTCGACGTCATCATTGACTTCGCCGCCCCGGACCGGGCGGGCGTGTACCGGCAGATCCTGACCGAACTGGAAAAGCAGTACCCCGACTATACCTTCGCCGTGACGCTGGACGTGGACGTCAGCGACTGACTGCCGCCGGCGGGGATTGTCGCGCGTGATAAAATTTGATGATTCACACGTTTGTAATTGACAATCCCCGCCTGCCCGGTTAAAATGTCAGACAATAAATGTGATCTTTAATTCGGTACGGGATGCCGGCAAGATTGCGCACGACTCGCTCCGCTGAAGGCGGCGCGCAGTTTCCATGCGTCATCCTGCCGAAAGGGCGGGTTTTTTATTGCCCACTGTCCCGCCGAGGGATGGGAGGAAAGCCCTTTGACGCGAACGATCAGCGGCGTGAAGGCCTTTGTGGACGGTCGGTTTGTTCCGTCGGATATCCGCATTGACGGTGGCAAAATTGTCTCCGTTTCCCCCGCCGACAGGCCCGTTTCAGATTCCCCCTTATATGCGTTGCCCGGCTTCACAGATGTGCACGTCCATCTGCGCGAGCCGGGTTTTTCCTATAAAGAAACCATGCGCACCGGCACACTGGCGGCGGCCCGGGGCGGCTACACCGCCGTCTGTGCCATGCCGAACCTGAACCCGGTGCCGGCCAGCCCGGCGCGCCTGCGGACGGAGCTGGACAACATCGAGAAGGACGCGGTGATCGACGTGAGGCCCTACGGCGCCATCACCGTGAACGAGGCCGGGGAAGCCCTTGCCGACATGGAAGGGATGGCCGCGGACGTGGTCGCCTTTTCCGACGACGGCCACGGCGTACAGAGCGACGACATGATGCGCACGACGATGGCAAAGGCGAAGTCCCTGGGCAGGCTGATCGCGGCCCACTGCGAGGACAACCGGCTGCTGCACGGCGGCTGCATCCACGACGGCGCCTTTGCCCGTGCCCACGGCCTCAGGGGCATCTGCTCCGAGAGCGAGTGGGGCCAGATCGCCCGGGACATCGAGCTGGTCCACCAGACCGGCTGCGGCTACCACGTGTGCCACATTTCCACCAGGGAAAGCGTCGACCTGATCCGCAGGGCCAAGGCCGATGGGCTGAACATAAGCTGCGAGACCGCCCCCCACTACCTGCTGCTCACCGAGGACGACCTTCAGGACGAAGGCCGCTTCAAGATGAACCCGCCCGTGCGGGAAAGGGCGGACCGGGAGGCGCTGCTGGAGGGCCTCACGGACGGCACCATCGACATGATCGCCACCGACCACGCCCCCCACAGCGCCGAGGAGAAGTCGAAGGGCCTCGCCGGCAGCGCCATGGGCATCGTGGGGCTGGAGACCGCCTTCCCGCTGCTGTACACCCATCTGGTGAAAAAACAGAAGCTGATCTCACTGGAAAAGCTGGTCGAGCTGATGAGCGCCGCCCCGGCCAAACGCTTCGGCCTGGACAGCGGCATCCGCCCCGGCGCGCACGCGAACCTCGCCCTCTGGGACCTGAGCGCCGAATACGCCATCGACCCCTCCGACTTTCTCTCGATGGGCAGGGCCACGCCCTTTGCGGGGTGGCGGGTGAACGGAAGGTGCGCGGAGACGCTGTATAAGGGCAACACCGTCTGGCGCGCGCCATCGCGAGGCCCCCAGCCATGAGAGGCGAGCGCGAGATCATCCACAGCGTCCTGGCGCTGGCCGAAAGGGACGACGGCGTCCGGGCGGTCATAAGGACCGATCTGCTGCCCGTGCGGGAATACCTGCACAGCTGCAATTTCATCTTCGTCGTAAACGACATCGACAGGTATGACGGCGACGTATTCCGCGACAGCCTCGGCGACCGGATCCTGCTGTTCCGGGCCGACAGAAGCTATCCGGAGCTGTTCCCGGGCGCGAAGGCCCACCTGATGGTGTTCGACGACGGCGCGACGATCGTCGTCCAGGCCATGGGCCGGGACGCCTTCCTGGAAAGGTACAACGGAGGGCATGAGCAACTGGATGTCTGGATCGGCGACACCTATCAAAAGCTGCTGGACAAGGACGGTCTGCTGACCATGGACGACCGCCTGGAGGAGCGCCAGACCCGCTTCTCGGAAATCCCCACAAGGGAGGCGTTCGCGGATGCCTGCGACGAATTCTGGTGGGTGATGAAGACCTTCGCGGAATACACCCTGCGCAGGGAGCTGCCCGCCGCGATGTACTACCTGAACGTATCCGTGCGCGGCCTGCTGAACCGGATGCTGCGCTGGCACATCGTGCTGCGCCTCGGTCGGCCCGTGGATATGGGCATTCTCGACAGCCATCTGGAGAAGCTGCTGGAAAAGGACCTGTTTCGGCTGTACCAGGCGACCTATCCCGACGCCCAATACCCGCATATTTGGAACGCTTTCGACGCCGCAGCCAGGCTGTGGCACGAAGTCGGCAGCAGGATTGCGGAAAAGTGCGGATTTGAATACCCACACGAAACGGAACAGCGCATGCTGGCATTCATACATAACCTCGACAATCTCAAATAGCCTTTCTCTCGACCAAAACCACGGAGGTAACACACATGGCCAAGCGCACAGACATCAAGAAAGTTCTGATCATCGGCTCCGGCCCCATCGTCATCGGGCAGGCGGCGGAATTCGACTACGCGGGCACCCAGGCGTGCCTGGCGCTGAAGGAGGAGGGCTACGAGGTCATACTCTGCAACTCCAACCCCGCCACCATCATGACCGACACCGCCATCGCCGACAAGGTATACATGGAGCCGCTGACCCTGGAATACATCGCCAAGATCCTGCGCTACGAGCGCCCGGACGCCATCGTGCCCGGCATCGGCGGCCAGACCGGCCTGAACCTGGCCATGCAGCTGGAAAAGAAGGGCGTGCTGCGGGAGTGCCGGGTGGAGCTGCTGGGCACGCCGTTCACCTCCATCGAACGGGCCGAGGACCGGGAGCTGTTCAAGGAGATGTGCCAGTCCATCGGCGAGCCGGTCATTCCCTCCAAAATCACCTATAATCTGGAAGAGGCCAAGGCCGCGGCGAAGGAGATCGGCTATCCCGTGGTGCTGCGCCCCGCGTTCACCCTGGGCGGCACCGGCGGCGGCTTCGCCTACAACGAGGAAGAATTGATCGAGGTCGGCCTGAACGGCTTCAAGCTCTCCCCGGTGCACCAGGTGCTGGTGGAGAAGTCCGTCAAGGGCTACAAGGAGATCGAGTTCGAGGTCATGCGGGACTCCAACGACCACGCCATCACCATCTGCGGCATGGAGAACGTGGACCCCGTGGGCGTGCACACCGGCGACAGCATCGTCGTGGCCCCGATCCTCTCCCTCAACGACCATGACCTGAAGATGCTGAACGATTCGGCCATCAAGATCATCCGCGAGCTGAAGATCGAGGGCGGCTGCAACGTGCAGTTCGCGCTGCACCC
>JAZSAA010000210.1:0-4870 GCA_045601625.1 Clostridia bacterium
GTTCACGTCCAGGTCGATGTCGTTGGTGACGCCCTTCTTCTCCTTCACCTCGTCAATGATGACCTCGAAGGTCTTCTTCGGGATCTCCATGACCACGTCGGAGAACATCTGGATGAAGCGGCGATAGCTGTCATACACGAACCGCTCGAACTTGGGGTCGGGGTTGCCGGCGATCAGGCCCGCGGCGACTTCATCATTGATGCCCAGGTTCAGTATGGTGTCCATCATGCCCGGCATGGAGGCGCGGGCACCGGAGCGCACGGAGACCAGCAGGGGGTTCTTCGCGTCGCCGAATTTCTTTTCGTTGATCGCCTCGATCTTGGCCAGGGCCTCGTCGATCTGCTTCTGGATGTCCTTGCCGATGGTCTTGCCATCTTCATAATAGCGGGTGCAGGCTTCGGTGGTGATGGTGAAGCCCTGGGGCACGGGCATGCCCAGCGCGGTCATCTCCGCCAGGTTGGCGCCCTTGCCGCCCAGCAGGTTCCTCATGGTCGCGTTACCTTCGCTGAAAAGGTAAACATACTTCTGCATGGTTGCTCATCCTCCCGATAAATATAATAAGGCCAATGTTAACCCTTAGCTTCATTTCATTATAAACGATTTACCTGCTTTTGACAAGGGGGCTTTCAGTAAATATTTACCAGTTTTATCCGGCAGCTGCAAGATCCGTCCATTGGATTGACAGGCCGCCGCAGTTTTGATACAATGAATGTATAATATTAAAGTGGGAGGAATAAAACATGAAGAAGCTACTGTCCCTCATCATCATCCTCGCCCTCGCTCTGGGCTGCCTCGGCGCGATGGCCGAAGGCGCTGCCGACGGCACCTACACCGCCAGCGCCGAGGGTAAGGACGGCCCCGTGGTGGTGGAGACCACCTTCAAGGACGGCAAGATCTTTTCAGTGGTGATCACCGAGCAGAACGAGACCCCCGAGATCGCCGGTCTGCCGCTGGAGCAGATTCCCCAGGCCATCGTGGACGCCAACGCATGGAACGTGGATTCCGTCACCGGCGCCACCGTCACCTCCGACGCCATCAAGGCCGCCGTCAAGGACGCCATCGTCCAGGCGGGCGGCGACCCGGCGGACTTTGAGGCCGGCACTGCGGAAGCATCCGAAGCCGCCGTGGTGAACCTGGAAGCCGACGTGGTCGTGGTCGGCGCGGGCGCCGCGGGCGTCACCGCCGCACTGGCTGCCCAGCAGAACGGCGCGAAGACCATCCTGCTGGAGAAGGCGGCCTCCGTGGGCGGCGTGTCCATCATCGCCGGTGGCCCCATGGGCATCGACAGCCGCGACCAGGAGGAGGCCGGCGTTGCCGGCACCTTCACCATCCAGGAGGTCTGGCGCGACTGGATGGACTACAACTGCTGGCTGTGCGACGGCACCCTGTTCTACAACCTGTTCAAGGACTCCGGCGCGACCGTGGACTGGCTGGAGGACAACGGCATGGAATTCCTCTTCATGGGCAACGAGCAGGCGGCCCACGCCGACGGCTACCCCACCTACCATATCTACGCCGACCAGGAGAACAAGTACGGCTACTACCAGACCCTGGTGGAGAAGTTCACCGAAGCGGGCGGCGAGCTGTACCTGCAAACTGCCGGCTATGAACTGGAGGCCGAGAACGACACCATCACCGGCATCAAGGCTCGCCAGGCTGACGGCACCATCCTGGACATCGCCTGCAAGGCGGTCTGCCTGTGCACCGGCGGCTTTGCCGCCAACGAGGAAGCCGTGACCGAGGCCGTGGGTTTCCACCTGGAGGAGTTCTCCACCGGCACCCAGACCGGCGACGGCGCGGCCATGAGCCAGGCCATCGGCGCAGGCAAGGGCAAGAGCGTACAGCAGCTGCATGGCATCACGTCCTTCTCCGGCATCCGCACCGGCTCCGGCGAGGACAAGATCGCCATGGCCATGTACATCCCCAACTGCATCTGGGTCTCCGTGCGCGGCAGCCGCTTCTGCCCCGAGGACCTGAACTACGACACGGCCCTGGCCTCCAACTCCACCTTCGCCCAGGGCGAATACTTCTACGCCATCATCTCCAGGGAGATGGCCGAGAACCTGGAGAAGGAAGGCGCGTCCTATTACGGCATCGACACCACCGTCAACTACGAGCCCACCATTCCCCTGTTCACCCTGGACAACACCGCCTGGCAGGGCTTCATCGACGCGCTGGAGGACGGCTGCGAGAAGGGCATCGTGTTCAAGGGCGACACCGCCGAGGCGCTGGCCGAGGCCATGGGTGTTGATCCCGCGAACCTGAAAGCCACCATCGAGCAGTACAACGCCGACTGCGCGGCCGGCGAGGATCAGATTCTGGGCAAGGATCCCCAGTTCCTGACCCCCCTGGGCGAGGGCGGCTATTATGCCGTGAAGGCCCGCCCGATGAGTCTGGGCGCCATCGGCGGCGTGCTGGTCAACAGCAATCTCCAGGTCATCAAGGCCGACGGCACTGTCATCAACGGCCTCTACGCCGCCGGTGCGGACGTGGCCGAGTTCTACAACAACAGCTACCCGCTGATCGAGGGCGTCACCCTCGGCGCGGCGTTCAATGGCGGCCGCATCATCGGCACCGCCAGCGCGGAATACGCGAAGTAAGCCGCCTTACTTCCAACCCGGAGCCGCCCTCTGTGCGGCTCCTTTTTCATGCTTGCGGCCTTTTTCCCATTGACGAAACGGCAAAAATGAGGCATAATATATTTGGATAAGTTTGTAAAGGAAGACAGCCATGTCCCACCTCATCATATCGGTCGATCCCCACAGCCCCGCCCAGCGCGCGGGCATCCGGGCGGGCGACCGGCTGACGCGCGTCGGCGGCGTCGCCGTCATCGACTTCATCGATTACCAGGCCCTCACTGCCCAAACCCGCCTGACGGTGCAGGTGCTGCGGGACGGCGCGCCGGTGGACTTCCCCATCCGCAAGGCGGAATACGCGCCCCTGGGACTGAACTTTTCCACGCCGATGATGTCCGGCACCCGGCTGTGCTGCAACAAGTGCCTGTTCTGCTTCGTGGACCAGCTGCCCGGCGACGCCCGCGAAACCATGCGGGTCAAGGACGACGACTGGCGCATGAGCCTGATGATGGGCAACTACGTCACCCTGACCAACGTCTCCGACCGGGAGCTGGACCGCATCGTCGAAAGGCACTGCTCGCCGCTGTACATCTCCGTCCACGCCACCGACCCCGACCTGCGGGAGCGCCTGGTGGGCACGCCCCGGGCCCGGCGGCTGATGGACCAGCTGAGAAGGCTCTCCGACGGCGGCGTCTCGTTTCACTGCCAGTGTGTGCTGTGCCCCGGCCTGAACGACGGCGCGGCCCTGGACCGCACCATCCGGGAGCTTTCCACGCTGCCCGGCGCGCGGTCGCTGGCCCTGGTGCCCGTGGGCCTGACCGGCCACCGGGAAGGCCTGAGCGAACTGCGGGTGTACACCCGTGACGAGGCCCGGGCCGTCATCGCCCTGTCCGAAAGCTGGCGGGAACGGCTGCTCGAGGCCCGGGGCACCCGCTTCGTGTTCCCCTCGGACGAGTTCTACCTCCAGGCCGGCGCGCCCATCCCCCCGGACGAGGCCTACGAGGGCTACGACCAGATCGACGACGGCGTGGGCCTGCTGCGGCTGCTGGAGACCGAGTTCCGGGAGGCCTGGGAAGCCCTGCCCGACGCCCTTCGCCAATCCACCCCCGGCGGCAAACGGCTGGCCATCGCCTGCGGAAAATCCGCCGCGGCGTTCATCCGGCAGATGCTGCGGGACTGCCCCGTGGCCGGGGCGGACATCGCCGTATACGCGATAGAAAACACCTGGTTCGGCCCCACAGTCACCGTCTCCGGCCTGATCACCGGCGGCGACCTGATGGCGCAGATGAAGGGCGTCCCCTGCGACGCCGTCATGATTACCGAGGTCATGCTGAAGGAAAACGAAAACAAATTCCTGGACGATACCACGCTGCCCCAGGTCATCGAGGCCCTCAAAAAGCCCGTCGTGCCCGTGGGCCGGCGGGGTGAGGATTTGCTGGATACGATACTTGACCTTGTAGGAGGATAAATCTATGTCAAAGCCCCTCGTCGCCATCGTCGGCCGGCCGAACGTCGGCAAGTCCACCTTCTTCAACCAGATGGTGGGCAGGCGCATCGCCATCGTGGAGGACACCCCCGGCGTCACCCGCGACCGTGTGTACGCCGACTGCGAATGGCAGAACTATAAATTCACCCTGATCGACACCGGCGGCATCGACCCCAACAGCGACGACCCGCTGCTTTCCCAGATGCGCCGCCAGGCGGAGATCGCCATCGAGACCTGCGACGTGATCCTGTTCTTCGTGGACGGCAAGGCCGGCATGACCCCAGACGACGAGGAGGTGGCCGACCTGCTGCGCAAATCCGGCAAGCCCGTGATGCTGGTAGTGAACAAGATCGACAACGTCAAGGCCATGGACAACATCTACGAGTTCTACAACCTGGGCATCGGCGACCCCATCGGTGTAAGCTCCGTGAACCTCCTGAACTTCGGCGACCTGCTGGAGGAGCTGTGCAGGCTGTTCCCCGACCCGGACGAGCAGGAGGAAGACATCGGGGCCATACAGATCGCCGTGGTAGGCAAGCCCAACGTGGGCAAATCCAGCCTGGTGAACCGCATCCTGGGCGAGGACCGGGTGATGGTCTCCGACATCGCCGGCACCACCCGGGACGCCATCGACACCCGCTTCACCGACGACGGCCAGGACTTCGTCATCATCGACACCGCCGGCATCCGCCGCAAGCGGGCCATCGAATACCAGTCGCTGGAGCGCTTCTCCATCGTGCGGGCGCTGGCCGCCATCGACCGCTGCGACGTGGCGCTGATGCTGATCGACGCCACCCAGGGCGTCACC
>JAZSAA010000211.1:0-2148 GCA_045601625.1 Clostridia bacterium
TCCCGGTTGTCCCAGGCCTGCTGGGGCGCGCGGCCGTCTCCTTGTCGGTTGAATCGAGGCGCGACGGTCCTCGGCAGGCCGTTCGCGCCGACCTGCTGCACCCGCTGGGGCTTCGCTTCGCCCTGGGGCGTCCGGCCGGCGTTCCAGTTCTGGTACCGGCCCTGCCGCGGCTGGCCGTCGCCCATCGGCCTAAGGCCCGTCCGCATCGGGTTTTGTGTCCTGCCCCTGAATCCGGGACGCCCGTCGGCGTTTGCGGACGGGTTCCCTTCCCCGGCCCCGGGCTGCGTCGCCTGGGCCTCCGGCTTTACCGGCTCCGCCGCTTCCCGCGCCTGCGCAGGCCTCGGGGATTCGGCAGCGGCCTTAGCCTCCATCGCTTCGGCGGTTTTTTGCCCTTCAGGCTTTTCACCGACCCGGAACGGCGCGGCCTTTGCCTCCGCCGCTTCGGCGGTTTGGGGAGCCTCGGGCTTTTCAGGCTTTTCCCCGGTCCGACGTCGCGCGGGCTTCGCATCGGCCTCCGGCGTCTTTGCCTCCGGCTCCGTCGTCGCGGCGCGCCTGGGCCCTCCCCGGCGGGGCGCAGGCTTCGCCTGTCCTCCTTCCCCCTTAGGGGCGGGATTCTGCCGGCCCTTGTCCGCTTCCAGCAGCATTTCGATCAGCGTGCTTTTGTTTGTGCCCGCCGGAATCCGAACGCCCATTTCCTTTGCCAGGCTGCGCAGCTCGACGACGGTCTTCTGGTTCAGGGATTGATGATCCATAGATTACCTCCGATGGGATGATAAAGGTGCTTTTATACTGTCTAATCTCAATCCAAATATGTACAAGCATGCGGGGGCATTTTACGACATACCAAGGCGAAGGCCCACAGGCTTGCTGGCGGCAAGTCAAGGGGCTTCAACGCCGGTATGGCGGAAAAGGCTCCGCAGGATTGTATAGGTTCAGGTTGAGATTAGTATTACAATGGCTTCCTGCAAATGGCGATATCCCGGGTGATGGCCTGCTCCACCCAGTGGGCGAATCCGTCATAGGGGCCGCCCCGCATGACCTCCAGGCCCGCCCCCTCCATCAGGTCCCTCAGGCGCTCTTGCTTCAGGTTCTGGGCGTTGAAGGACAGCGCCATCGCGCCGCCGGGCTTCAGGGCGGCCTTCCAGTCGGACAGCGCCCGCTCGATCAGGGCCTCCAGCCAGTTGCCCTTCGCCTTCGGGCCCCGACCCAGCTGGGCATCGTGGCGCACGCCGTAGGGCAGGTCGCAGGCGATGACGTGATAGGTGTTGCGGCCCAGGGCCCCGCCGGTTCGGGCGGCGTCCAGGCATACAAGGCTCAACGACCGTCGCGCGTCGTGGGGCTGGGGCGCGTACTCAAACCGGCACTCCGCCGCGCTGCCCCCCTGCTTAAGGGTACGCGACAGGCGGGCGACGCTATGCTTGAAGCGGTGGTATTCCAGATATCGCCTGAAATACTGCTCCGCCTCCTTCAAGTCGCCCCGGTCCACGTCCGCGCCCAGGGCATCCCAGCCGTAATTGGCCGCGACGAACAGCCCAGTGGCCCGGCCGCACATGGGATCGAACATCGAAAGCGGCCCCTCCGCCTGCCAAAACGCGCCGGCGTACAGCGCGGCGTTGATCAGCATTTGCAGGAACAGCTCGTTCGTCTTGCCCTTGTATTTCAAAATCGCGGGCAGGTCGTGCCCCACGGCGGCCTCTGCGCGTCCGGCCACCGGCCGCAGCAGGCCGTTTTGATTCTCGAACAGGCCGTACAGCAGCGAATGGCGGCGCAGCGCCCCGACGGCGGCTTCGCCCAGCGGTTCATCGATGGCAATATCGAGGCAGGGCATGCCCAAGCGCTCGTCCGTGGCGATTGCAGCGCCGGGGGCGAGTCGATCCAGCATCAGTTCAAGCTCCGCCGTCGCCAGCTTCAGCGTCTCATTCTGGTAGCGGGCGTTGGCATGGGGCCAGAGCAGCATTGTATAATGCATATACGGTTCTCCCATATATTATATAGGCTTCACCAAAACAACGGTGAATCGGCCTCTGTGCAAACCAATTAAATCAATTCAATGTATGTGTAAGGAATAACCCGGCAACAGGAAACAAGTGATTGAAAACAGCCCCTCCGGGGCGACCAGAGGGGCTTTCATTGGTTTAATATTTGCGC
>JAZSAA010000212.1:0-8165 GCA_045601625.1 Clostridia bacterium
GTGATGTCCTCGACGATGGCCAGCGCGCCGACCACCTGGTCCTCCCGGCGCATCGGCGACACGTACAGCCGCAGGGGCCGGTGGCCCCTGCCGGCGGCGGTGCGGGCGGCCACCTCGTTGGTGTAGACGCCCTCCTGGCGCATGGCCTCGGTGAACACCTCGTCCAGCTTCACGTCCCGCGAGACCTCGCTGATGTTCCTGTTTTCCGGGTTGCCCAGGATGCCCAGCAGCTTCTTGGCCACGGGCGTGATCAGTATGACGTTCAGGCTCTGGTCCACGGCGATGATGCCGTTTTGCATCTGCGACATCACCGAGCTGAGCACGTGGTTGCGGTTCTTCTGCTTGAAAACGCGATCCTGTATCCTGGAGATGATGGCGTTGTATTCCGCCGCGTGGGGGTCCTCCTGTCGGAAGCCCTCCACCCTGGCGTCGAAGTTACCGTCGGAAAAGCGGTCCAGCGCGCCCATGACCTGCTTGACCATCTTCTCGCGCTGCAGCACGTTCAATATGACAAACACCGCCAGTATGATGGTCACGCCGTAGATCACCGCCAACAGCACCAGGGCCCGGTTGTTGCGCAGTATGGTCATCATATCCGACATCGGCCTGGCATACAGCAAAAATTCGCCACCTTCATAGCGATAGATGGCGTACATCGCGTTCCTGCCCTCGTTGTTGGGGTGATGGTTGATCACCGTCTCCCCCGTCCTGGCCATGGCCATGTCCTCGTCGGTCAGGCTGCTGTAGCGCTCGTCCGAGGTATACACCACCGTCCCGTCCGACGCGAACAGCGCCTGGGACGAGCCCTCGACGGTCTTCATCGTAGCGAGCGTCTCCACACGGCTCTCCATGGAATCGGTGCGGCTGAAGTCGCCTGTCATCTGACAGGCGACATACAGGTCATGTTCGATCTCCTCGTTGGCCTTGTTCGCGAGATTGGAACAGTTATAGGTCAGCAGCAGCGCGAGGGCAACCAGCGATACCAGGGTCACAATCAATGTAACCCTTGATTTCATAGGCGGTTCTCCTGGCGGTCGTTGAACTTGTAGCCGACGCCACGGATCGTCTCGATATAATGGGCGTCGTCGCCCAGCTTCTGGCGGATGTGGCGGATGTGCACGTCCACGGTGCGGGTCTCGCCGTAGAACTCATAGCCCCAGATGCGATCCAGCAGGAAATCGCGGGTCAGCACCTTGCCGCGGCTGAGCACCAGCAGCTTCAGAAGCTCGAACTCCTTCAGCGTCAGCGACAGCTTTTCGCCGTTGCGGAAGGCCTCGTAGTTGCCCACGTCAATAGTCAGGCCGCCCACGTGCAGTATGCCCTCTTCCTCGTTCTGGGGCGCGGCGCGGCGCAGCAGGGCCTTCACCCTGGCAATCAGCTCGCGCACGGAGAAGGGCTTGGTGATATAGTCGTCGGCGCCCAGCTCCAGGCCCAGGATCTTGTCCACCTCGTCGCCCTTGGCGGTAAGCATGATGATCGGGATGTCCGCGGTCGTGGGTGCGCTCTTGAGCCGGCGGCAAACCTCCATGCCATCGATTCCGGGGAGCATAATGTCCAGCAGCACCATCGCCGGACGCTCATGCGCACAAACCACCAGCGCGTCTTCGCCCGTGGCGGCAGTAACTACCCGGTAGCCGGAAGCCTCGAGATTAAAAGAAAGCAACTCAAGAATATGGGCTTCGTCGTCAACGGCCAGAATCAGTTCGTTTGCCATGTGCGTATCCTCTCTTTTATATCGTATTTGGTTATCTGGCGGACTCGCCGTCAGCAGCACCCGCGTCGAAGTCGGCCAGCAGGCGGTTCAGCTCGTCCCGGAAGGACTGTATGTCCCTGAATTGGCGATACACCGAGGCGAAGCGCACATAGGCCACCTCGTCCAGTCGTCTCAGGCCGTCCATCACCAGCTCGCCGACCATCTTGCTCGTGACCTCGGAATCCGGCTGGTTGTTCAGCTTGCGCTCGATGTCCCGCACCAGCGCGTCGATCTCACCCAGGGATACTGGGCGCTTTTCGCAGGACTTCACGATGCCGGAACGCAGCTTTTCCACATCGAAGGCCTCCCGCGTCTGATCCTTCTTGATGATCATCAGCGGCACCAGCTCGATGCGCTCGTAGGTGGTGAAGCGCCGTCCGCATTTTTCGCACTCCCGGCGCCGGCGAATGGAGGTGCCGTCCTCGTTCTGGCGGGAATCCACCACGCGGCTCTGGGTGCAGCCGCACCAGGCGCATTTCATCCATTCATCACCTCTTTAATATTATACACAAAAGTGAATCCAAAGTCCAGCCCTTTTTTAAGTTTTTGCGCAAGCGATCATCGGCCGCCGCTGACCAGCTGGATGGCCTCGGCCAGCTGGTTGTCGCTGACGGGGTCGGGCTCCAGCGGCAGGCTCGAGCCCTCCAGCGCCACCTCCACATCGGGCTTCACGCCCACCCCCTGGGGGCAGCGGTCCAGGGCGTCAAAATAGCTGGCCGTGGTCAGCTGCATCCCGGCGCTGTCGGCCTGGAAGGTTTGCAGCGACTGCACGACGCCCTTGCCGTAGGTGGTCAGGCCCACCACCGTGCCCCGGCCCAGGGCCTGCACCGAACCGGCCAGGATCTCCGAGGCACTGGCGGACATGCCGTTCACCAGCACCGCCAGGGGCACGTCGTAGAAGGCCGCGTTGGAATAGTAGTCCTGCCGGGTGCCGTCCCGCTGCTTTGTGTAGACGATCAGCCCGTCGGGCAGCAGCGTATCGGCGATGCTGACCACCTGGTCCAGCAGCCCCCCCGGATTGTTGCGCAGGTCGATCACCAGGCCCGTAACGCCCTGGGCCCGGAAGGCCTCGATGGCCTCCTGGAAAACCTGGGCGGCATCGCCGGTGAACTGGGTGATGCTGATATAGCCGATGTTGCCGGGCAGCACCTGGTAGCTGGCGTAGCTGATCTTCACGTCGCCCCGGGTGATGGGTATGGCCATGCGCTCGCCGTTGCGGCGAATGGTCAGGGTCACCTGGGTGCCCTCCCCGCCGCGCATGCGCCGCACCGCTTCGAGGTAGCTGCGACCGTCCACGCCGGTGACGGCCACGCCGTCCACCGCCAGGATCACGTCGCCGGTGTGCACCCCCGCCGCCTCGGCCGGGGAATTCGGAAACACGCGGACGATCTCGATCTCCCCCTCCGCCGTGTTCTGCAGCAGCGTGCCGATGCCGTAATAGACGCCGGTGGTGTCCTCGTTCTCCCGCTTGAGCTCCTCGGGCGTATAGTAGAAGGTGTAAGGGTCCTCCAGGGAGCCGGTCATGCCGCGGATCGCGCCCAGCACCAGGGTATCCTCGTCCACCTCCCGGTAGTAATCCTTCATCAGCGCCTCTCGGACCTCGTCCAGGCGGCTGTAGCGCTGTATGGTGTCGTATTCCGCCTGGGTGACCCAGCGGCGGCTCTCGCCCTCGCCGCGCCCCGCCCTTCCCGACACCAGCAGCGTCGCCGTGCTGGAGATCACCGCGATCATCAGCGCGCCCCATACCAGCGCGAGCCTGCGCAAATTGCCGTTTTTCATGGAACCTCCTGAAAGGGTAATCAATGACAGAACATGCGCCGGATAAATCCGGCGCATTTCCGGGTTGCTATGAATGTATGATCCGGCGCGGGACCTGATTACAGCCGCAGCTTGCGGCTGCCGTCGCCCTTGCCCAGCAGCATCATCATCTTGAAGGTGACCGCGTCGTCGAAGTTGCGCAGGTCCAGGCCGATGGCATGCTGCACCTTCTCCAGGCGGTACACCAGCGTGTTGCGGTGGATGTACAGCTTCCGGGCCGTCTCGGACAGGTTCAGGCTGTTGTCGAAGAAGGTCTCGATGGTGTGGATCATCTCGTCGTTGAACAGGCGGGCGGTCTTCCGGTTGAAGATGAGGCTGTTGTAGCCCGCGCCCAGCTGGGGGGAGACCTCGCTGAGGAAGCGCTCCAGCAGCAGGTTGCGATACACGAAAACCCGCTTGTTGCCGTGGTAGACGCGCCCGACGTTGATGGCGCTGCGGGCTTCGGCGAAGGCCTCCGGGATCGCCGTCAGCTCGGTGCGCGGGTCGGAGATGCCGATGAACACCGTCGTGCCGGTCTCGGTGAGAAAGCTGCTCTCAAAGGCGTCGGCGTACTCCTCCAGCTCGGCGAAGTCGCCGTCCTCGTCCACGGCCTTCAGCATGGCCACGGAGTGATGCCCGACCTCGGTGACGATGTCGTGCTCACTGTCCACGGCGTCCATCATCAGGCGGATGGCGGTCTCGACCTCCATGTCCTTGAAGTAGAAGTACAGCACGCAGCGGTTCATATGGATCGGGATGTTGTGCTCGGCGGCGAGGGACTCGAACTCGGCCCCCTCCACGTCGCCCCGGAGCATCTGCCGCAGCGACTGTTCCCGGTTGCTGTGGCTCATGTCCTCGCGCATCAGCACGTTGATCAGCTCGGCACACAGCACGGCGCACTTCTTGATGTCGTCGCTGTCGCCATGGAGGCACACGAACACGGGCTGGTCGTCCCCCGTGCCGATCAGGGTCATGGCGCCGTAGATGAAGGGCGTCGTGGGGTTCGCCAGCGCCTCTTCGGGAATGGTAAAGGTGCGCTGGTCGCCCTCGGGCAATATCACATTGCCGCTGGCGTCCAACAGCAGCGCCGACATGTCGATCATATTCAGCACGCGGGCAATCTTCACGGTCACGCGATGATCCAGATACATGGTCTACCTCCCAATGCGCAAGCATGCGTTTGTTATGAGTATATCGAACCAATGTTTAAAACCGGCGAAATTTCCATGCCGGCGCATTAATATCGTGTAAAAAATCGCGGGATTTGTGTATTCTATACAATTATTTAAGTTTCGTGTCATCCAGCCAGCCGTTGACGATTTTGCTGCCCGACTGGGCCGCGGTCCACAGCATGCCCGGCAGCAGGCCGGCACGCCTTATGCTGATCACCGCGTCCCCGGCCACGATCATGTGGTCCAGCAGCGGTATGCGCAGGGGCGCGAAGGCCTCCAGGGCGCGCAGGGTGCAGCGAAGGTCCTCGTTGGAGGGCTTTCGCGTGCCGCCGGGGTGGTTGTGGGCCAGCACGATGAACCGCGCCTGCTCCTGAAGCGCCGCCTCCAGCAGCTGCCGCAGGTAGAAGGGCGCGTTGTCCACGCCGCCCCGCTGCAGCAGCACGGGCCGGATCAGCCTGCCGGTCCGATCCAGCAGAATGAGGTAGAAGCACTCCACGTGCACGCCCACGTACAGCGTCTTCAGGTATTCCCCCATAGCCCTTGCGCCATCGAGCCGGGGATGCAGGCCCCACTGCTGCGACATGCAGGTGCGGGTCAGCGCGGGGATCATGGCGTAGTAGAAGGCGTCCAGCCTTGGTATCCCGGCCCGCTCCAGCGCCTGGCGGCTGGATTCCAGAAAGTACAGCGGCGCGGGATACCGGCGGCGCAGGTTTTCCATGAATTCATCCGGAGGCGTGCGCTTGTGCATGAAGCCCTGGGTCCGCCCGATGGCGCGATAGAGCGCCTCCCGACGCTGCCTCAGCAGCGCGGCGGGAACGGGCTTTCGCAATCCCCGCCCGATGGCGCGCAGCGCGGGCTTCAGGTTGTCGCTGCGGCCCAGGACCAGCTTCACGGTTCAAGGGCCCCGGCCTGCTCCAGCGCCGCGCGCACGTCCTCGGGGCGCTCAAGCCGCTCTCCCATGTACCAGCCGTCCTGTTCCTCGTCGTATTTCAGCCGGGCCGCGCCATCCACGGCCATGCCGCCCCGGACGAACACCAGGTCCAGGGAGACGGGCTCGGCGATGTCGTACAGATCCACCACATATTCCCGGGTGGAGAGCTGCTCCGCGTCCTCAAAGCGCTCCAGGAAGGCCTTCAGCGCCTCCTCCTGGGGCTGTGTCAGCTTGATCCTCATGTCCAATCGCTCCTTTATGCCAGTAAACGCTTCTTTATATTAAGTTTATCGCAACCCACGCCCTTTTGCAAGGGCTGAACAAAAATTAAGTTGACCGCGGGCTTCGTGATTCGTATAATATAGAATGTGATATTATGTGACAAGCGAGGCTTTTGAGCCATGAAAACCGTCTACAGCAAGCTGGCAAACCTGATCGCGGTGCTGATCGCGGGCATGCTGCTGTTCGCCCCGATGCGCTTTGGCAGCGAGGACCAGCTGTACGCCCGTCCACGCTCCCTTCGGATGAACCCCGGCGACAGCTACACCCTGACCTACCGGCTGTACACCGACGCCCCCGCCCACACCATCCGCTACAGCTCGGCCAACGAGGCCGTGGCCGTGGTGGACGCGGACGGCACCGTCACCGCCGTGGGACCGGGCAGGACACAGATCCTGCTGGATTCCGACAGCGGCGCCCGCGCCAGGGTTCAGGTCGAAGTCGTCAGCGCCCGCATATCGACCCTCACGCTGAACACCGACCGCATGTCCATGGAAAAGGGCCAAGTCACCGGCCTGCGGGCCATATTCGACGACAAGGCCGACAACACGCTGGTTCAGTGGTCCAGCGAAAACGAGCAGGTGGCGAAGGTGGACGCCGTGGGCCGCGTATCGGCGGTGGGCGGCGGCCGGACCCGCATCACGGCCACCGCCGTGAACGGGCTCTCCGCCAGCGCGGACATCAACGTGCACGTCACCGGCAACGCCATGCGCATCACCCCGGAGGACGTCCACCTGGGCGTGGGCTCCACGCTGCGGCTGGGTACGAACTATATCCCCGCCGACACCACCGACGAGGTGGCCCGCTGGACCAGCAGCGACGAGGGCGTGCTCCAGGTGCAGAGCGACGGCACGCTGCGGGCCGTCGCCGTGGGCCAGGCCGTGCTCAGCGTCTTTTCCAGCGAGGGGCTCAGCGCCAGCACGCTGGTGGACGTGGAGCCGCCCGTGGCGGACTTTGAGGTCTCCCCCACCGTGGCCACCATCAAGCGCGGCAACACGCTGACCCTCGAGCCCCGCTTCTTCGACGCCCAGGGCAACATCGACGCAACCTCCAGCAGCCACCTGGTCACCTGGACCTCCAGCAACCCCAACGTGGCCACCGTGGAGAACGGGCTGGTCACCGGCGTGAAGACCGGGTCGGCCCGCATCAGCGCCGCCGCCGACGGCAGGATCACCAGCAGCGTGATCAACGTGCAGACCATCGTAGAGGAGATTCGCCTGAACCTGCACCAGATGTACGTGCTGCGGGAGCAGACCGTGATGCCCATTCAGTTGGAAGCGGAGGTCTATCCCACCGACGCCGACGACACCCGGCTGACCTGGACCGCCGACAACGACCTGGTGGCCACCGTCAACCAGCGCGGACTGGTAGAGCTGGTGGGCGGCTACGGCACCGCCACCATCACCGCGAGGGCCGCCAGCGGCGCCCAGGACCAATTCGTGGTGAACGTGGTGGCCAGCCTGCCAGAGGGCGTGGCGAGCCAGGAGTAATACTAATGTCAATCTAATATGTACAAGCATGCGAGGGCATTTTTCGACATACCAAGGCGAAGGCCCGCAGGCTTGCTGGCGGCAAGTCAAGGGGCTTCCACGCTGGTATGGCAAAAACGGCACCGCAGGATTGTATGGGTTTAGGTTGAGATTAGTATAAACTATTACAATAAGGATCAAGGGCCCAAATCCCTTTGGATTTGGGCCCTTGATCCTTATATGCGCTTTTATACTTATCTCAATCTAAATATGTACAAACATGCGGGGGCATTTTTCGTCATACCAAGGCGAAGGCCCGCAGGCTTGCTGGCGGCAAGTCAAGGGGCTTCAACGCTGGTATGGCGAAAAAGGCACCGCAGGATTGTATAGGTTTAGGTTGAGATCAGTATTACTTGTTCAGCGCGGCCTTGGCCTTCTCCGCCAGCACCGCGAACGCGGCGGGATCGGAGATCGCCAGCTCGGACAGCATCTTGCGGTTGATGTCGATGCCGGCAACCTTCAGGCCGTTGATCAGCCTGGAGTAGCTCAGGCCGTTGATGCGGGCCGCCGCGTTGATGCGGGCGATCCACAGGCTGCGGAAGTCGCGCTTCTTCAGCTTGCGGCCGATGTAGGCGTAGCGCAGAGAACGGCGAACCTGTTCGCTGGCGGCGCGATACTGCTTGCTCTTGGCGCCAAAGTAGCCCTTCGCAAGCTTCATTACCTTACGCTTTTTCTTCTGTGCGTTGACAGCACGCTTAATCCTT
>JAZSAA010000213.1:0-2855 GCA_045601625.1 Clostridia bacterium
CCTTTAACCCCACCGAAAAATTCCCCAAGGCCTACATCGAGACCAAGGAGATGCAGTACACCTACAACGACGGCGATTTCTACCACTTCATGGACCTGGAGACCTTTGACGACTTGGCCCTGACCCACGAGCAGGTCGAGGACGCCATCCCCTTCGTGAAGGAGAACACCAACGTGACCGTGCGCTTCTTCAAGGGCGCGCCCTTCAGCGTGCAGCCCCCGAACTTCGTGGAACTGGAGGTCACCAACACCGAGCCCGGCTTTAAGGGCGACACCGCGGCCAACACCACCAAGCCCGCCACCTTCGAGACCGGCCTGGTGCTGCAGGTGCCGCTGTTCATCGAGACCGGCGAGGTGCTGAAGATCGACACCCGCGACGGCGGCGAATACCTGGGCCGCGCCTGATCGACAGGACAGATGAAAAATGACGGTCAGGCCGATGAAATCCATTTCATCGGCCTGATCGTATGGCATTGAATAAAACCCGGCCCCCGCACAATACTATTCCGATGTACGGAGGTGCAGTTATGGAAAATCTCGGCAAGAAGGTCGGCTTCCTGAAGGGCCTGATGGAGGGCATGTCGTTCGATACCGACAGCGCCAACGGCAAGCTGATGGCCGGCATCGTGGGCCTGTTGGGCGACCTGTCCGATCGCGTGGAGGCCATCGACGAGCTCCTGGAAGACCTGAACGACTACGTGGAGAGCATCGACGAGGACCTGACCGAGCTGGAGGGCGCCCGCGACGACGACGTGGACAGCCTGTACGACGACGAGGACGACGACTTCGACGACATGATGTTCGACAACAGCGAGGACAAGCTGCACCTGCTGCGCCCCGCCCGGGGTGAGGAGCCCGAGCCCGCGCCGGAGGAGGATTCCGTGGCGGGCAACCGCTGCCCCGAGTGCAACGCCACCTTCTACACCGCGCTGAACGACCCGGCGGACGCCCAGTACATCTGCCCCAACTGCCAGAAGAAGGTGCGCCCGGTGCGCATGGGCCCGGAGGACACGGTGATCGTGAAGCCGGTAGAAGAGGAGAAGGCGCCGTGAAGCTTGATATCAACGCCATGAAGTGGACCCGCGAGCCCGCCGAATACAAGGTGGACGGGGACGCCGTAGCCATCACCACCGCCCCCGGCACCGACCTGTGGCAGCGGACCTACTACCACTTCCGCAACGACAACGCCCCGGTTTTGCAGCTGGAGACCGACGAGAAGTTCTTCTCCTTCGTCGTCAGGACGGATTTCACCCGCAGCGCCCACCGCTTCGATCAGTGCGGCGTGGCGGTGTACCTGGACAGCGAAAACTGGCTGAAGGCCTCGGTGGAGTACGAGAACGAGACCTTCCAGCACCTGGGCTCGGTGGTCACGAACCACGGCTATTCCGACTGGGCCACCACCGCCATCCCCGCGAACGTAAAGCAGATGTGGTACCGGCTGAGCCGCCGGGAGGACGACTACTGCCTGGAGTGCTCCCCGGACGGCGAGACCTTCTCCCAGATGCGGGTCTGCCACCTGTGGGAAGGCGCGGGGACCATCCGCTTCGGCATCTACGCCTGCAGCCCGGAGGATTCCAGCTTTACCGCCACCTTCACCGACATGGCCGTCACCGAGTGCGCCTGGAAGGCCCACGACGGCCAGAAGCCGGACGAGGAATACTGATCATATCAGTGTTAGTCCGGAACTGGGGTGATAAGCGATCCTCGCTATTCGTCTTGGCAATCAGAACCCCTCCGGCCCCGCCTGACGCTTCGCTATGCCTTCAGCCGGCGGGCCCACCCCCTTTCAGTGGAGGCTAAATGGCATCCAGTCCCCCAAGAGCCTCCCCTGAAAGGGGAGGTGGCCCGTCGCAGACGGGTCGGAGGGGTTCATCACCCCATATTCTGACTAACGCCATTGCATTTTATAAATCCTTCGCTTCGCCCAGGATGACACGTGTAATGCGGCCATCCCGGGCGCGGCGAAGGATCTTTTTTACCGAACCGACAGATCACAGGCGGCGCCGCCATGGACGAAAGTCCAGGGCGGCGCCGCCGTTATGGGAACCGGGAAAGGGGCAGGCGCTTCAGGCCCTTGCCCCTAAAACCTATAACCTATTCCTTATTGCCCACTTCATTGAACCCTTCCCGCGCCGCGTAGCTGGTGTGCAGCAGCTCGTGGGACAGGTGGCTGTTGGGCTCGCCGAGGAACTTCTCGTAGAGCTCGACGATCTGGGGGTTGTTGTGGCTCTGGCGCACCGTCTGGCGCTCGTCCTCGGAGTACAGGGCCTTCGCGCGCTTTTCCTTGTAGGTGTCCAGGATGTCGTCGTCCTCGTCGGGCAGGAACACCGGGCGCACGTAGGGCTGGCCGCCGCCGTTGATGCAGCCGCCGGGGCAGCCCATGATCTCGATGAACTGGTACTTGCTCTTGCCGGCGCGGATCTCGTCC
Source organism: Clostridia bacterium (assembly GCA_045601625.1). Lineage (GTDB taxonomy): Bacteria > Bacillota > Clostridia > Christensenellales > Aristaeellaceae > UBA2862. Next base: position 2,428 of record JAZSAA010000213.1, read on the forward strand.
AGCAGCACCTTGGCGCTCTTCATGCCCGAGGCGATGGCCACGTTCACGACGGTGCCGTTGATATCGATGGACGCCTCGCGGATGCCCGCGTCGTGGCCGCGCACGGCGGTGAACTCGATGGGCTCAGATTCCTTGCCGGTCAGCTTGAAGTAGACCGTGCGCAGGGCCGCCTCCATCACGCCGCCGGTGACGCCGAAGATGACGCCCGCGCCGCTGTAATCACCCATGATGTCCTGGTCCCAGGGCTCGTCGGGCAGGCGGCGGAACAGCATGCCGTTGCGGCGGATCATGCGGGCCAGCTCCCGGGTGGTGATGACCGCGTCCACGTCGGGGATGCCGTCCACCTTCTCCTGGTCCCGCTCCTTTTCGAACTTCTTGGCCACGCAGGGCACCACCGACACCACGAACACGTCCTTCGGGTCGATGCC
>JAZSAA010000214.1:0-6425 GCA_045601625.1 Clostridia bacterium
GACAGCCGGGAGAACATCAGCCGCAGGCTGTTCAATAGCTCGGTCATCGTGCCGAAGGTGCTGCGGATGCCCGGCACCCCGGGCCGCTGGCGCAGGGCCAGCGCCGCCGGGACGTAGCGCACGTCGTCCACCTGGGCCTTCGCGGCCTGGGTCATGCGCCGGCGGGTGTAGGTGGACAGGGATTCCAGGTAGCGCCGGGAACCCTCGGCGTACAGCACGCCCAGGGCCAGGGACGACTTGCCCGACCCGGACACCCCCGCGATGCCGACGATTTGGTGCAGGGGGATGTCCACGTCCACGTTCTTCAGGTTGTGCACCCGCGCGCCGCGGATCTCGATCTGTTCGGGGATATTGTGTCTATCGGTCATGTCTTTCACCGTCATTTCAGCAGTTTCTCGTAATAGCCCCTGTCCGCGTCCTTGAACACGTTGAACACCACCCGGTCCACCTGGCCGGGATGGTCGGCCAGCCATCGGGTCACAGTCTCCACTGCGATCTGCGCCGCCCTTTCCCCCGGAAAGCGAAACACCCCCGTGGAGATGCAGCAGAAGGCCACGCTGCGCAGCCCGTTTTCGTCGCACAGCTCCAGCGTGTTGGCATAGCAGTCCGCCAGTTCCCGTTCCAGCCGCTCCGTCAGCGCGTCTTCCACGATGGGCCCCACGATGTGGACGACCTTCTTCGCCGGAAGGTTGTAGCCGTCCGTCAGCATCGGCACGGCGGTGGGCTGTTCGTAGTCCGCACCGTGCTGAAAGCGCAGCCGGTTCATCTGCCGGGCGCACTCGGCGCGCAGCTGCACCCCGGCGAAGGAGTGGATGCAGTTGTCGATGCAGCTGTGCATCGGCACGAAGCAGCCCAGCATTTGGGAATTGGCCGCGTTCACGATGGCGTCCGCCGCCAGCCGGGTGATGTCGCCCTGCCAGACGGAGATGCCGCCGGACAGGACGGGGATGTCGTCCAGTTCGACGACGCCCTTCTCCAGGGCCCGCTGGCGCAGGTAGGCATCCTGTACCGCCAGCGCCTCCGGGGGCAGGGACCGGGGCATGCGGATGTTCATCAGCGAGCGCAGCACCCTGCGCCTGCCCTCCGCGTCCTTCGGCGTTTGCAGGTCGGCGTACTCGCCGGAATCGGCCTTGAACGCCTCCACCAGCCAGGTCAGGCGCTCGTCCTGATTCATGGGCACATTCATGGGGCATGACCTCCTCCATGGGTATGTTTCATTACCATTGTAAACGCAGATTGTGCCGGGGTCAAATCATTTTAATCATTTGCGTGTAAAATGATGGTGAGGTGCCATTTCCCATCTCTGAAACGTCTATACTGTGGAACGCAAAAACGGAGCGTGATGTTATGTTGGCCATGGTCATTGCGGCGATTGAAAACGATGGCGACCGTTCGCTGGTGGAGGCGCTGTACACGAAGCACTATGCCCTGATGCTGCGCAAGGCGCAGGCCATGGTGCGTGACCGGCAGGCGGCGGAGGACGTGGTGGAGGCCGTGATGCTGCGGCTGATCGAGCGGCTCGACCTGCTGCGGGGGTGCAACCCGGCCTCGGTGCGCTCGTACCTGGTCGCCAGCGTGCGCAACGAGGCCATCGACCGCATGCGCAGGGCGGGCAGGTTGCAGCCTCTCGACGACGGGGAGCGCCTTCGGCAGCTGCCGGACGAATCGCCCCGGGCGGAGGCCGGTCTGATCCGGGAAGGGCAGATTCAGGCGGTGGTCAGGGCGTTGGAGGCGCTGGACGATCGCGAGCGTCTGGCGCTGCGCATGAAGTATTACGACGGGATGACGGACGCGGCCATTGCGAAGCTGTTTGGCATGAGCCGCTCCGGCGTCCGCAAGGTGATCGACCGCGCCCGGCAGCATGTCGGCGAGCGACTTCGGAAGGAGGAATGGCTGTGAGGCAGGAGACACATATCCCCAATCACGACCGCATGGCGATCTCCGAGGCCCTCGAGGCGGCGCTGTACTGCGCGGCGTTCCAGAGAATGGAGGAATCGGAAATGAAGCAGTTGCTTACGGATATCAATCGGAAGGGAAAGCACATGGAGGCGTCAGCGGACCTTCGGCGCAGGTTGAGCCGCCATCGGGGATGGGCGGGATTCAAACGGAATCTGCCCCGGATCGCCCAGGCGGCGGCGGTGTTCATCGCGGTGCTGTCCATCGGCACCGGCATCGCTCTGGCGGCGTCGCCCCGGGCGCGACAGTGGGCCGCGGGCGTGCTGCAGAGCCGGGTGATCGACCCGGACGGCTTCTTCGGCGAGGTGCGCAGCAGCATGACCGACGGCGCGGCGGTGGACGGGCGGCTGCTGGTGGTGGAGGACAACACCAGTATCAGCGTTTACGCAGGCACCGACGCGGAGCCGGTGACCTACGCATGGCGGGGCGCCGGGAACCGGCTCATCGATGCCCTGGCGGCGGACGGGGAGGAGATATGGGCGCTGTATCACGATTATACGGGGGAACCCGTCGACGCCTTTGACCTGAGCCGCATGGTAAATCGCTACGGCCTTGGCAGGGTGACGCTGAATGAAGACAACACCTTCGCCGTGACGGAGCTGGCCGGCGTCCCGGCGACGGCGATCCTCGACCCCGAGGGGCGAAGGCTGAACAGCTACGGCATCCCGGGCATGGCGCTGGCGGAGGGGAAGCCGTTGTTCCTCGCGGAGTACGCCCTGGAATCGGAGGCGGAGGGCTTTTCCTTCAAACCGGCGAATGTGCGTCTGTTTCGGTGGGACCCGGCAGGCGGCGCGCCGTCGGCGATCTCCCTCGCGGGAGTGCCCCTGGACTGGTCGCCGGAGCTGTTCGGCGGCGCGTACCTGGCGGCTTATGACGACGGCGCGGCCCAGACGCGGGTCTACAGGATTGACGGAGATTCGCTGGCGGAGGTGTGCCGGGTGCCCTACAGCGGCGTCGAGCGCCCGGGCGGCTTCGCCCTGCGGCAGGCGGACATGACCCTGCTTTACGTGCTGGACGGCAGCGCGTGGATGGCCCCGGACATGGACCCGACGCAAGCCGTGCGGGTGGCGGTGTGCGGCGAGGTCAGGGGCCGCGGCCTGCTGCCGGACAAAGACACCTACGCCGTGGTGGAGGGGGACGAGGTGCGGCTGTTCGACCTCACCGCGCCCCTGGGCGAGGTGGACGCGCTGGTGGTGGACGGCGACAGCTGGAACGATGCGGTCAACGAGAGGTTTATCGCCGGTCATCCCGGCACCGCCGTGGTCCGCGACCCCGGCGACACGATGGGGGAGGCCTACGCCGACCTGATGCTGGCGGGGTGCGCCTCGGGGGATGTGGTCACCCTGGACGACGAGGGCTTCCGGCGGGTGCGGGACGCGGGCCTGATCGCGCCGCTGACCGACCCGGAATTGGTCGCGGAGTGGGAAAAACTGCCTGCGGGGCTGTGTGATTTCCTGTCCATCGACGGCCGTCCGGCGGCCATCCCCGCGGAGCTGTACACCTATCCCGACGTGATGTTCCTGAAGGAAACCTGGGAAGCTGCCGGGGGTGATTATGCGGATTATCCGGAAACCTGGCTGGACTACGCGAACTGGCTCAAGGACTTCTCCCGCAGCGCGGCCGCAGGGCGGTATGTGATCGGGTTTGACGCCTTTGAACGGATCGACCTGGACACGCCCCGGCAATTTGAAATGTTCACCCTGTGGCGCATGGCCGAGGCCTATGCCCGCTGCTGGGCGGCGCTGGGGGAGGACATCGACTTCAACCGGCCGGAGTTTGCCCAATGCCTGGAAGTCCTGACGGATGTGGACTGGGGCGCGATGCGCTACGGCGAAGGCCGTCGTGTGGTGACGTTCTTCCCGAACTACGAACCCCTTTTCTCGGAGGACGATGATGCCGTCGGCAACCGCACGCTGAAGATCCGCCCCGACGCGCCGAAACTCAGCCGGGCCAGCGGGTATTTCGCCTTCGTGCCCGCCGCAAGCACCAGCCGGGCCACCGCCCAGGCATACCTGAGGACGCTGGTGGCGGTGAACCGGGAGGCGGCCGAGGGAAGCCTGCCTGCGGCTGCGGGCTATGATTTCGCCACCGACCCGGATCAGCTGGCAGAGGAAGTCGGAACGGCGTACACCGCCGATTCCATCCGCCGCTACCGGGAACAGGCGGGCGACGTGGCCTTCCCGGCCGATCCTGACAGGAAAACGGTCGCCATCCGGGACGCGGCGGCAAGGTTCGCCGCCGGGCAGACTGATCAGGAAGCGTTTTGCGCGGAGCTGAACAAAGCGTATCTGGAATGACACCGGGCAAGATGGCAAATTTAGATTTGTCGCGGAGCCACAAATCAGAATTTAGTATTTTGTATTTAGCATTTTGTGGTTAGTGGAGGAGGAAATCCTTGCGGATTTCTTTTGATTCAAAGAATCAAGAAACGTTGAAACCTCTGCCGTTTCCCTTTAATCAAACAAATCCGTCAGGATTTGTACCGCCACTAAATACTAACCACTAAATACTAAATACTCAAATTCTGATTTATCGAGCAACAGCTCGATAAATCAGAATTTCCCTCCCTCCGCCGCGCCCCGAAAAAGGGCGCGGCGCTTTCCTGTGGCCATGCTTGCAAAGCCCCGTCAAAGATGTTATAATCACGATATAATCGGATTATTTTTGCACTGGAGGGGTGCGCGTGTATTTGAAGCTGAACGGCGTCGAACTCGAATGCGTGGGCGGGGAACGGTGGATCGACCTGCTCGACCGGCTTCCGGACGGCGGCGCGGGGGCGCTGGGTATATCGCTGCGGGGGCGCACGGCGTCGCTGGTCGACCAGGTGGAGGAGTACGCCTTCGCCAGGACGCTGACCTATGCCGACGAGGAGGGGCGGCGAATCTACGAGCGCTCGCTGCAATTCGTGTTTCTGACGGCGGCCCATCGGCTGTATCCCGACAAGCGGGTGCGCATCCGCCACTCCTTCGCCCAGGGACTGTACATCGACCTGCCCAACCTGGCCGTGACCGGTAAGATCGTCTCCGCGCTGAAGGCGGAGATGGGGCGCATCGTGGCGGCGGACATGTCCATCGAGCGCTTCAGGGTGTCCACCGAGGACGCCAGGGAGTACTTTACCCGCACAGGCCAGACCGACCGGCTGCGGATACTGGGCTATCGCCGCTTCAATCACTTTACCCTCTACCGCATCGACGGCCTGGAGGACTATTTCTACGGCGAGATGGCGCCGTCCACCGGCTGCCTGGACGTGTTTGACTTGAAGGGCTACGGCGAGGGCATACTGCTCCAGATGCCGGACGTGAAGAACCCGAAGAAGCCCGCCCGGTTCGTGGACCTGCCCCATCTGCTGCATACCTACGATGAGGCCGCCCGGTGGCACGCCATACTGAACTGCGAAAACGCGGCGGATCTGAACGACATGGTGGTGAGCCGCCGCCTGCGGGAGTTCATTCGCGTGAACGAGGCGCTGCAGGAGCGCAGGATCCAGCAGATCGCGGACCAGTTCGTCGCCTCCGGCGCGCTGCTGCTGCTGATCGCGGGGCCGTCCTCCTCGGGCAAGACCACCTTCTCCCACAGGATGTCCATTGCCCTGCGGGTGCAGGGCCTGCGGCCGGTGAAGGTCTCGCTGGACGACTACTACCTGGACCGGGACAGCATCCCCCGGGAGCCGGACGGTTCTCTGGACCTGGAGCGCATCGAGACGCTGGACCTCGACCTGCTGTGCGACCATCTGCCCCGGCTGCTGCGGGGCGAGACGGTGGATGTGCCGGAGTTCGACTTCAAGACCGGCAAGCGCCGGGAGGTGACCCACCCCTTCTCGGTGGAGCCGGGCCAGCCCCTGATCATCGAGGGCATCCACGGCCTGAACGACCGGCTGACCGCCACCATTCCGGCCGAGCTGAAGTTCAAGGTGTACATTAGCCCGCTGACGATGCTGAACCTGGACGATCACAACCGCATCCGCACCACCGACGCGAGGCTGCTGCGCCGCATCGTGCGGGACAACCTTTTCCGGGGCACGCCGCCCGAGGAGACCATGGCCATGTGGGCCTCGGTGCGCCGGGGCGAGGAGAAGTACATCTTCCCCTTCCAGGAGAAGGCCGACGCCATGTTCAACTCGGCGCTGACCTACGAGCTGGCCATTATGAAGAAATACGCCTATCCCCAGCTGCTCTCCGTCACCGAGGACAGCCCCTGGTACACCATGGCCCGACGGCTGGTGAAGTTCCTGAACTACATCCAGACCGCCGACGTGGAGGACGAGATCCCCGTCAATTCCATACTGAGGGAGTTCATCGGCGGATGCTGCTTTTATAAGGATGAGGATTGAAATTCTGATTTGTCGCGGGAGCGACAAATCAGAATTTCAGTGGTTAGTATTTAGTATTTAGTGGTTAGTGGAGGAGGAAATCCTAACGGATTTCTTTTGATTCAAGGGATCAAGAAACGTTGAAGCCTCTACCGTTTCC
>JAZSAA010000215.1:0-5768 GCA_045601625.1 Clostridia bacterium
GTCGACCAGAGCAAAAAAGGCTTCCTTGCAGATTTGCCGCCCGGAAATCGCCTGCGATTTCAGGCAAATCTGAGGAGGATGTATTGAAGGGGGACCTGTCCCCCTTCAAACGGGCGTCAGCCCGATAAATCAGAATTTGCACGCCCTCCAACTCTCCTCCAGCCCCTCGCGCAAGCCGTACTCCGCCCGCCAGCCCAGGGACTCCAGCTTCGCGGGGTTCAGCACGGCGCGGGTGATTTTCGTGTAACCGGCCTTCTCCGCCTCGGGGGGCAGCTCAAAGACCAGCTTGACGCCGGAGATTTCGGCCAGGGTTTGGGCGTATTCCCGGATGGAGGCAACCGCGCGGCGGTTGGCCACGTTGTAGGCCTGGCCCGTCTCGCCGCGGAGCAGCAGCGTCAACAGGGCGGACACGGCGTCGGCCACGTAGCACCAGGAGCGCACCTGGCTGCCGGCGCTCTTCATCACGATGTCCTTCCCCGCCAGGGCGTTGCGCAGGAACTGGGCGTCGGCACGGCTGTTGGATGCGGTGAAGGTCGGGCCGTAGACGTGGCACAGCCGCGCCACCACGGCGTCCACGCCGTACTGGGCGGCGTAGCTGGCGCACAGCGTCTCCGCCGCCCGCTTGCCCTCGGGATAGCAGGACCGGGGCTTCATCGTGTCGATGTAGCCGCTGTCCGTCTCGCAAAAGCCCTCCGGGAACGTCGGGTTCTCCCCGTAGATCTCCCCGGTGGAGAGCAGCATAAACCGTCCGTGGCCCCGGCTCCGGATGGCCTCCAGCAGGTTCATCGCGCCGACGACGTTCGCCCGCATGACCCCCACCGGGTCGGTGGCATAGGCCAGCGGATGGGCGCTGGTGGCCGCATGGACGATATAATCGGCCTCGAGGTCGAAGGCCAGGGGCCTTCCGGCGTCGTAGGGCACGTAGTGAAAGCGGGGGCCGTCCATGGCCGGGCCGAAGCGCTTTCGCATGCCCGCCTCGCTGCGCCCGGCGGCATAGACCTCAACGGCCATGTCCCGCGCCTCGTTCAGCAGCAGCAGCGCGTCCGCCAGGCACGAGCCGATCAGGCCCGTCGCCCCGGTGACCAGCACCCGCGCGCCACACAGCGCCTCCAGGCCCGGCACCGCCTCGCAGGCCCTGATCAGGCCGCGGGCGTAATTGTCGTTGAACATGTCCCCCACCCCGTCAGTCGTTCTCCATGCGCAGGTACGCCTTGAACAGCGCCAGGTCGTCCTTGCTGGTCAGCTTGATGTTCTTGTCGGAGCCCGCGGCGAAGTACAGCGTATGGCCCAGGTCCACCATCATGGTGTTGGTGTAGGCCGAGCCCCTGATGCCGATGTCCTCGGCGAAGGCCCGCCGGTAGGCGTCCAGCAGCAGCTTGTATCGATAGGCCTGGGGCGTGGCCACCTTGCGCAGCGTCTCCCTGGGAATGTATTCCCGGGTGGAATAGTCGTCCAGTATGCGGAAGATCTGGTCGTTGTAGGGGGTTGAGGTGACGCCGTTGCCGTGCAGGCGGCACACCCGCAGCACGTCCGAAAGCACGCTGGAATCCACCATCGGGCGGATGCCGTCGTGGATGATGGCGATGTCGTCGTCCTCCAGCGCGCCTTCCAGGTTGTACACGCCGTTGCGTATCGATTCCTGGCCCGTGGCCCCGCCGGTGACGATCCATTTCAGCTTGGTGATGCCGTACTGGCGGGCGTAGCCCTTCAGGGTATCCTCCCAGCCGGCCAGGCAGACCACCTCGATGGCGTCGATCTCAGGGTGGCGCTGGAAGCCCTCCAGCGTGTAGATGATCACCGGCTTGTCGTAGACGTGGACGAACTGCTTGGGAATGTCCAGGCCCATGCGGCTGCCCACGCCCCCGGCGATGATGATTGCGGCGTTCATGCCCTCTCCCCCTCTCGTCACTCCGGCAGCCGTTCCAGGTTGCCCAGGCGCTCGATGATGTAGTCGCACACCGCGTCGGTGGCGCGGCCCGTCTCGTAGTAGCCGAAGTATTCCCGAATGTCCGCGCAGTTCTGCGCGACCGCCTTCGGGGTCAGGCCCTCGATCAGCGCCTCCAGCCCGGCCTGGTCGTCCGCGGTCAGCATCGGGGTTTTGCGAATGTCGAAGTACACGCCCCGGGTGGCCACGTAGTTGTCCCAGTCGGGGATGTAGAACAGCGCGGGCCGGTCCATGATGATGAAGTCCAGCGCGCAGGAGGAGTAGTCCGTCAGCACCATGTCCGCCGCCAGCAGCAGCTCGGTCATGTCCGGGTAGGCGGTGACGTCCACGGTGCGGCCCTTCACCGCCTCCAGGTCGATGCCCGAGGACAGGTAGTGGGCCCGGAACAGGCACTTCCACGCCCTGCCGGTCTTTCGCTCCAGGCAGTCCAGCGTGCGCCCCAGGTCCATCTGCACCTCCCGGGGGATCATCTCTTTCTTCTCCCGGTAGGTGGGGGCGTACAGCAGCAGGCCGACGTCGTCCCCGATGTCCAGGACCGCGCGGATGCGCCTGCGCTCGGCGGGGTCGTATTTCACAAGGGGGTCGTTGCGGGGGGAGCCGGCCTTGATGTATTCGCCCCGGTAGTCGAAGGCGGTGCGGTACATCCTCTCGCCGAAGGCGGAGGCGGTGGTGATCCGCGAGCACTTCTCCTCCAGCCGACGCTCGCCGCGGCGGGTCTCGTCGTAGCCGATCTTCTTGATGGCCCGATCGCCGTGCCAGGTCTGTACGTAGTACTGCCTGCCCTTCGCCAGGCGCAGGTACGAGCCCTTGGCGAAGTTGTCCACCCACACCCGGGCGGTGGCGAACGCCTTGACGGCCTCCAGGCTGCGGTACTCCACGCACTTCACGTAGTCGGGGACCTCCCTGCTCAGCCGGGCCAGGTTGTCCTTGCTGAACTGCCATATGATCTCGGCCCTGGGATAGCGCTCGTGCAGCCGTTCGGAGATGATCCGGGTGTTGTCGCCGTAGGAGCGGCCCCCGAAGCAACTGAACACCACCCTGTCGGGGGCGATGCCCTTCGTGGTGCGGGTCATAAACAGCACCGTGCGGCGCACGATGTTCGCCAGGTAATAAGTCAGGGGATATTCAGACAACGCAAGCGTCTCCTCTCGGGATTCATTGGTATCAATTCAGGATAGAGCAATCCGGGGCGGGTGTCAAGCGCGGGGGTGTAAAGGACCGCGGCTCACGCATGCTTGGGCGGACCTGTCGCCGGGGGGAAACGAGTTTTTCCCCCTTCAATCATCCATCCTCTCCTTCGTTCCCAGGCGCTCAACGATGTAATCGCAGGCGGCTTCGGTGGCGCGGCCGGTCTCGTAATAGCCGAAGTATTCCCGGACCGCGGCGCAGTTCCCCTTCACCCCCTCCGGGGTCAGGCCGTCGACCAGCGCCTCCAGCTCGGCCTGGTTTGCCGCGGTCATCAGCGGGCTTGCGGGCGCGTCGAAGTACACGCCCCGCCCGGCGGCGTAGGCCTGCCAGTCCGGCATGTAGAACAGCGCGGGCCGGTCCGTGAGGATGAAGTCCATGCCGCAGGAGGAGTAGTCGGTCAGCACCAGGTCGGCCACCAGCAGCAGCTCGGCCATGTCCGGGTAGCCGGTGGCGTCCACGATGCGGCCCTGGACCGCCTCCAGGTCGATGCCCGCGGACAGGTAGTGGGCCCGGAACAGGCACATCCACGGCGCCCCGGTCTTTTGCTCCAGGCGGTTCAGCGTGCGGGCCATGTCCATCTGGGCCTCCCTGGGGATCACGTCGCCCTTCTCCCGGTAGGTGGGGGCGTACAGCGCCAGCCGCGTGCCCTCGGGGACGCCCAGCGCCGAGCGCACCGCCCGGGCCCGCCGGGGGTCGCCCCGCACCAGCAGGTCATTGCGGGGCGACCCCGCCCTGATGTACGCGCCCCGGTAGCGAAAGGCGGTGCGATACAGCCCTTCCCCGAAGGTCGAGCCGGTCAGCACCCGGGCGCAATGCTCCTCCAGGCGGCGGCTGTCCCCGGGCAGGTTCAAATCGTAGCAGATCTTCTTGATGGCCCGGTCGCCGTGCCAGGTCTGTACGTAGAACTGGCGGCCCTTCGCCAGGGTCAGGCAGCGGTCCTGGGTGGCGTTGTCCACCAGCACCCGGGCGGTGGCCAGCTCGCGGAAGGCCGCGTCGCTCCTGTACAGCACGGGAGTGACGTAGTCCGGCAGGATGGGCCTGAGCCTGTCCATAGCCTCCGCAGTCAGCAGCCAGACGATCTTCATCCGGGGCCGGCGCCGATGCAGCGCCTCCGAGATGCAGCGGGGATTGTCGCCGTAGGCGGTGCCCCCGAAGCAGCAGAACACCACCTTCTCCGGGTCGATGCCCCGAACAAGGCGCGCGGCGCGCACCAGGCCGTAGCGGTACAGGCTTTTAAAATGGGACAGGCGTGCCAGCTTCATCGCATAACCCCTCGTTGGCCCGGGCGGGCCGATTCTCCATCCATTATAGGACAAACCCGCGCGCTTTGCAAGGGGAACGCGCCGCGCATTTAGCACGGCGTTGCTTGACGGGGTTGGCGGTTGCAGATATAATGGTTGTATTCTGTGTGGGAGCAGTATTTACCTCCAATTGAAGGGAAGGTTGCGCTTGAAAGCGGGAATCGTGAGCATCAATCTGCACACCGGGAGGCTGAACTACGGCGCGGTGCTGCACAGCTGGATGTTCCAGCGGCTGATGACGCGCCGGGGCGACCTGGAGCGCTGTGAGATCGTGGACTACCTGCCCGACGCCAAGCGGCAGTTCAACCCGTGGACCCACTTCATCCGCCAGAAGCGGGGAAACCCCGCCAAGCTGCTGGGGGCGATGCTGATCACCCCCGGCTTCGTGCTGCGCCACAGGCGCTTCCAGCGGTTCTTCCGGGAACAGCTCCAGGTCTCCGACCACTGCTACAGCCGGCAGGAGCTGGAATCGGCTTGCCTGCCCTACGACCTGATCTTCTTCGAGAGCGACGTGATCTGGTCGCCCAACTACTTCAAGGGGCACTTCGACCCGGTGTTCTTCGGCGCGCCCGCCGGGATGCGGCCCATCCCGAAGATCGCCTATTCCGCCAGCATGGGCGAGGCGAAGCTGACCGACGCGCAGAGGGAGGAATTCCGCGAGCTGCTGAAGCTGCCGGAATACATCTCCATGCGGGAGCGCTACGCCAGCGCGATCGTGCGCACGCTGACGGACAAGCCGGTGGCCGACGTGGTGGACCCGGTGCTGCTGGCCGAGCCGGAGGACTTCGACCCCATCACCGCCCCGCCGCCGGTGCGGGGAAGGTACCTGCTGGCCTACTACACCGTGAACCCCGACCCCTACATGCTGCGGTGCGTGGACGATTACGCCCGGGCCCACGGCCTGAAGGTGGTGGAGGTGTCCATATTCACCCACCACAAGCTCAAGCACAGGACCTTCACCGCCGCCGGCATCGGGCAGTTCCTCGCCCTGGTGCGCAACGCCGAGGCGGTGTTCTCAAACTCCCTGCACGGGACCTGCCTGTCCATACTGTACCACCGGGAATTCTACGCCATGGAGCACGGCAAGGGCGGCCGCAAGTACCGGGACGTATGCGAAAAGTTCGGCCTTGCGGACCGGTACATCCCCAAGGACGCCTTCAAACCCGCCGCCCCCATCAACTGGGACCGGGTGGACGCCCTGCGGGAGCAGTACAGGAGAGATTCGCTGGCGTGGCTGGACAGGGCGATAAGGGAAATCGGGGATTAATTCTGATTTGTCGGGGAGACGGAACCCCTCCGACCCCGCCTGCGGCGGGGCCACCTCCCCTTTCAGG
>JAZSAA010000216.1:0-4776 GCA_045601625.1 Clostridia bacterium
ACTGGACCAGCCACGACATCGAGCACGAGCTCTCCGCGCTGTACGACTGCGCCCACGGCGCGGGCCTGGCAGTCACCCTGCCGGCCAACTTCACCTATGTGATGAACCACGATGTGATGCGCTTTGCCAAGGTGGCCGTGCGGGTGTGGGGCTGCCAGATGGACTTCGACCACCCCGAGGTCACGGCGAAGGCGGGCATCGATGCCCTGCGGCGGTTCTTCATCTCCATCGGCATGCCGAAGAACTTCGCGGAGCTGGGCGCAAGGGAGGAAGACATTCCGAAGCTGGTGGAATCCCTGTGTCGCGGCAACGGACGCCAGGGCAGTCTCGCCGGCTTCACCACGCTGAATGAGGAGGACTGCGCGACCATCTACCGGCTGATGCTGTAAATATCCAGTGCGCGGCAGCATTGGAGTTACGGAGAACAGATTGACCGAAGGTCCGCCGATCCATCCACGATAGCCCTCTTAACTCAGATTCCGGTCATCCTTCTCTATACTGAGCGTTCGCCTTAGACCTGTGAAACCCATCGTCCAAACACACAACAGGAGGTATCCCATCATGAAGTTTGAAGCATTGGAAGTTCTGAAGAATCGCCGCGCCATCCGCGCCTACAAGCCCGAACAGATTACCGATGAAGCGCTGAACGCCGTGCTGGAGGCGGGCACCTACGCCCCTACCGGCGGCGGCACCCAGGGCGTGAAAATCGTCGCCGTGCAGAGCCCGGAAAACGTCGCCGCAGTGGACGCGTTGAACGCGAAGGTGCTGAACAACCCTGGCGCGCATCCCTACTACGGCGCTCCGACCATACTGCTCGTCTTTGAGACCGAGGCCAGCTTCACCCATGAGCTGGACGGCGCGGCGGTCTGCACCAATATGCTGAACGCGGCCTATGCCGTCGGCCTTGGCTCCTGCTGGATCCACCGCTGCAAGCAGATGTTCGAGCTGCCAGAGGGCAAGGCGCTGCTGAAGCAGTGGGGGCTGCCCGAGACGCTGACAGGTGTGGCGTCCATCGCGCTGGGCTATGCGGACTGTGAGCAGCCCACGGCGAAGCCGAGAAAGGCCGACTATATCACAAGGGTGTGATCCGATGTCGCACGTTTCCATCGCATGGCTCGGCCAGATGGGCCTGCAAATCCGGATGGGCGAAACGGCCATCCTGGTGGATTACTTCGCCTCCGATTGCCCGGGACGCAGAACTGATGCCCCAATTCCCACCGGAGAAGTGAAGGGCATCGACGGATTCGCGGGGACGCACGATCATCTGGATCACATCGATCGCCACGCATGGCGGATTTGGGCGTCAAGCTGTTCGGATGCAAGATTCGTTTTCCCATCGATCCACCGGCAGTCGCTTCTCACGGACGGCATTCCCAGGGAGCGAATGCTGCCCATAGACGCGGGGCAGCGTATACAAATCGGGGATATCACGATTCACGCCATCCCCGCGGCCCATGAATTCCTCTCGCCGGACGGCGAGGGCCGCTACCCCTGCCTGCAATACATCATCGAGGGCGGCGGAAAGCGGGTCTATCACGCGGGCGATACCCTGCGCTACGAGGGCATGCTGCCGCTGCTGCAAGCCTTCGGTCCCATCGACGCTGCGCTGCTGCCGATCAACGGCAGGGACGGCGCGCGATATCGCCGCGATTGCATCGGCAACATGACGTTCCAGGAAGCTGCCGACCTCGCGGGCGAGCTCCGACCCGGCCTGGTCATTCCCGGCCACTGGGATATGTTCGCCGACAATCCGGGGAATCCCCGGGCCTTCGCGGACTACCTTGACGCGAAATACGGCGTGACGGTCGCCTGCAGGATTCCCGTGCTCATGGAAGAGATAGCGCTGTAATACAAAACCACGGAGCGAAACAGGAGGTAATCAAATGCGAAAAATCAAATGGGGCGTACTGGGCACGGCCAATATCGCCAGGGGCTGTACCATCCCCGGCATGCAGCTGGCGGAGAATTGCGAGCTGTACGCCATCGCCGGACGCAGTCCTGAGAAGGCGGAACAATTCAGGAGGGAATTTGGCTTTGAAAAGGCCTATAGCAGCTATGAAGCGCTTCTGGCAGACCCTGTCGTTGAAGCGGTCTACATTCCCCTGCCCAATACGCTGCACTATGAATGGGTGATCAAGGCTGCGAAGGCAGGCAAGCATATCCTGTGTGAAAAGCCTCTCGCTCCCTCTGCGGGGCAGGCTGCGGAAATGCAGGCATCCGCAAAGGAGAACGGCATAATCCTCATGGAGGCCTTCGCCTATCTGCACAGCCCGCTGATCGCCGCGATCAAGGTGGAGCTGGACAAAGGAACCATCGGAGAGGTATGCTACCTGGAAAATGCCTTCGTCACCTCCGACTACGATCTCTCCAACATCCGCATGCGCAAGGAAACGCTGGGCGGCAGCCTGTACGACTTGGGCTGCTACTGCATCAGCCAGGCCGTGTGGCTGCTGGGCGAGCCCGAAAGCGTATGCGCCGTTGCGGATTTCTCCGATCAGGGTGTGGATCGGCTCGCAACAGGGATACTGAACTACCCCAATGGCGCCCGCGCTGTCTTCACCTGCGGCATGACCTTGCCTACCGAGCAGTACAAGCGGCTGGATCGGCTGCAGATCCACGGCACGAAGGGCGTGCTGCGCACCGACGCGGAATACAACCAGGCTGGGCGGCTGAGCTATCAGGTCGTCACGGATGAACAGACCGTCACCCGCTATGTGGATGTTCCCCAGAACTACAGCCTTGAAGTCGCTCAGCTGGGGCGCTGCATCGCGTTCGGCGAGCAGCCCCATGTGAGCGCAGACTTCACTCTTGCCACCGCGAGGACGCTGGACAAGGCGCTGGTTGCAATCGGGTATTAAGGAGGTTATCTCATCATGAAAACCATCAATGTCGTCAACGGGCCCCAGAACGTCTCCGCCATCGTACAGGGCTGCATGCGCATGGCACCGCTGTCCATCGACGAGGCAACGAAGGTCATCCGCAACGCCTACGATCTGGGCGTCACATTCTTTGACCACGCCACCTGCTACACCAACGGCGAGTGCGAGCAGCGCTTTGGCGACGCCTTCCCCAAGACCGGCATCAAGCGCGAGGACATCATCCTTCAGAGCAAGGTCGGCCTGTGCTTTGTGCGCAATGAGTTCGACTGGACGAAAGAAAACATCCTCGAAAGTGTGGACGACAGCCTGCGCCGCCTGGGCACGGATTACCTGGACGCGGTGCTGCTGCACCGCCCCGACCTCATCTTCGAGCCAGAGGAGGTAGCCGAGGCCTTTCAGAAGCTGTCGGACAGCGGCAAGGTGAGACACTTCGGCGTCAGCAACGTGATGCCCCTGCAGCTCGAGCTGCTCAAAAAGTATGTGAAGCAACCCCTGGTGTTCAACCAGCTCCAGTTCTCCATCGAGCAGAGCCAGCTGATCGACCAGCCGCTGTACATGAACAACAAGACCACCGAGTTCTCCATCAACCGGGACGGGGACATCCTGGACTACTGCCGCCTGCACGACATCACGATTCAGGCCTGGTCGCCGCTGCAGCACGGCTTCTTCAAGGGGACGTTCGTGGACAACCCCGACTTCCCGGAGCTGAACAAGGCCCTTGGCGAGGTCGCGGAGCGGGAGGGCGTCTCCAAGACCGCCATCGCCATCGCGTGGATTCTGCGGCATCCGGCCCAAATGCAGGCCATCGCGGGCACAATGAATCCCGATCACCTGCGGGACATCTGCGACGCGAGCAAGGTCAAGCTGTCGCACCACGACTGGTATCAGCTGTACCTCGCCGCCGGCAAGTACCTGCCGTAAGGATGCGGCTGCCCACAGAAACGCGATACAGGACAGGAGAAATGATCATGAGCATCGATTTGAATACAATGCCGAAGCTGGGCTTCGGCCTGATGCGGCTGCCCGAAAAGGACGGCGTCATCGACCTGGAGCAGGTTTGCCGGATGGCGGACATCTATCTGGAAGCTGGGCTGACTTATTTTGACACAGCCTATGTCTACCACGGCGGCAATTCCGAGAAGATCGTCAAGGAAGCCCTGACGAAGCGCCACCCGCGGGACAGCTTCACGGTGGCCACCAAGCTGCCCGCCTGGTGCATGAAGGAGGAGGCTGACCGGGACCGCATCTTCAATGAACAGCTGGAGCGCTGCGGCGTGGAATACTTCGATTTCTACCTGCTGCATTCCGTCGAGGAAGGCGGCAACGGCGAGACCTACGACCGGCTGAACTGCTGGGAATGGGCGATGGCGAAGAAGGCCGCGGGGCAGATCCACCACTTCGGCTTCTCCTTCCACGGCAGCCCGGAATACCTGGAAAAGCTGCTGGACGCCCACCCAGAGGTGGAATTCGTGCAGATCCAGCTGAACTACGCCGACTGGGAGAACCCAGTGGTGCGGTCCGGCAGGCTGTACGAGATCCTGCGCAGCCGGTGCGTGCCCATCGTCGTCATGGAGCCGGTCAAGGGCGGCACGCTGGCTAAACTGACGCCGGAGCTGGAGGCCAGGTTCAGGGCCGTCCGGCCCGAGGCCTCCATCGTCTCCTGGGCACTGCGGTTCGTCGCCTCACTGCCAGGCGTGATGACCGTACTCTCCGGAATGTCGAGCCCAGGACAGATGGCCGACAATATAAAGACCATCACCCATTTTGAACCGCTGACTAACGCGGAGAAGGCGGTGGTGGAGGATGTGCGCCGGGTCATCATGTCCGTGGAGCAGATCGGCTGCACCGCCTGCCGCTACTGCACCGACGGGTGCCCGATGAACATCGCCATCCCCGA
>JAZSAA010000217.1:0-20552 GCA_045601625.1 Clostridia bacterium
CTTGATGTAGGCGTCGGCCTCTTCGATGGCCAGCTCGGTGATCGCGGCGATCTGCTGCAGGGCGGTGCCGACCATCTTGCCGTCCTTGATGTAGGCGGCAGCCTCGTCAGAGCCGTCCAGGCCGATGATCTTGATGTCGTCGCGGCCGGCGTCGATGCAGGCCTGGGTCGCGCCGCAAGCCATGGTGTCGTTGCCGCAGATGATGCCGGTGATTTCCGGATGCTCCTGCAGGATGGCTTCGGTCTTCTCATAGCCCTGGGTCTGATCCCAGTTGGCGGACTGCTGCGCCACCATCTCCAGAGTGTCGTACTCGTCGATCACGGCGTGATAGTTGTCGGAGCGGACGTGGCAGTTGGTGTCGGACTCCAGGCCCAGCAGCTCGGCGTACTTGCCCTCGTAGTTCATGGCCTCGACCCACTTCTCGGCGATGGCCGCGGCGCCCTGGGCGTTGTCGGCGACGATCTGGGCCTTGGCCAGGCCGGACTCGTTGATCTCGCGGTCGATCAGGAACACGGGGATTCCCGCGTCATCGGCCTTCTTCACGGCCTCGATGGAGGCGTCGGCGCCGGCGTTGTCGCAGATGATGGCGACGGCCTTGTCGTTGATGGCGGCCTCGAACATCTCCAGCTGCTTGGCAGCGTCGTCGTCATGGGACATGCACTTCACTTCGTAGCCCAGCGCTTCGGCCTTGGGCGCGCCGACGTCCTGCTCGGTCTTGAAGAACGGGTTGGAGGTGGAGGGGGTGATGATGTAGATGATGCCTTCAGCGGACG
The DNA here is from genome assembly GCA_045601625.1 of Clostridia bacterium. Classification (GTDB taxonomy): domain Bacteria; phylum Bacillota; class Clostridia; order Christensenellales; family Aristaeellaceae; genus UBA2862. The sequence continues at coordinate 774 of JAZSAA010000217.1, forward strand.
CGAACGCGGCCAGGCTCATCACCAGAACCAGTGCCAGAACGATGGAACAGATCTTCTTCATGGGGTATCCTCCTTTTTTCTCGACCCCTCGGCGGGGTCATTCGCTCATCGCGGCCCAATCGCCGCTTTGCAGGATCATTATAACCTGCCGTAAACTAAATGTCAATAAATTATTTAGGGTATCTTGACTAAATTCACTCAATTGCATATAATGGAATTGAGGTGATCCCCATGTCCATCACGGCAAAAGAGCTGGCGGCAAGGCTTGGCCTTTCCGAATCCGCGATATCGCTGGCCCTCAACGACAAGCCCGGGGTCAGCCGCGCCACCCGCAGGCGCGTGATCGAAGCCGCCAAGGAATACGGCTACGATTTTTCCAAAAAGGCCATCGCCGCCTCCGGCAAGAAGGGCACGGTGTGCTTCGTCATCTACAAGAAGAGCGGCGCGATCGTGGGCGACACTCCCTTCTTTTCCACGCTGTCGGACGGCATCAACATGGGCTGCCGGCGGCTGCACTACGACTGCGTGGTGCGCTACCTGTATGAGGACGACGACATCGCCGACCAGGTGTACACCCTGGGGGCCTCCCAGTTCTCCGGCATCATACTGCTGGCCACCGAGATCGACGAGAGCGCGCTGAAGGGCTTTGCCCGGCTGAACGTGCCGATCGTGGTGCTGGACGCCTGCTTCGACAAGCTGGACTTCAACTACATACTGATCAACAACGTGCAGGGGGCCTTCATGGCCACGGAGCACCTGATAAGGAAGCGCCGCACCCAGCCGGGCTACCTGCGCTCGGACTACCGCATCAGCAACTTCGACCAGCGCGCCGACGGCTTCTACAAGGCCATCCGGGCGGCGGGCATGTCCACGGCCAAGTCCCAGGTGCTGCGCCTGGCGCCGTCCCAGGAGGGGGCCTATGAGGACATGAAGCGGCTGCTGGCCTCGGGCGAAAAGCCGGTGGACTGCTACTTCGCCGACAACGACCTGATTGCCTTCGGGGCGGTGCTGGCGCTGAAGGACGCGGGCTACCGGGTGCCGGAGGACGTGGCCGTGGTGGGCTTTGACGACATGCCCGCCTGCGAATACATGGACCCCCAGCTGACCACCATCATGGTGCCGAAGCTGTTCATGGGCGAGACCGCCGCCATGCGGGTCGTCCAGCTGATCGAGGAGATCAACCCCCAGCCGCTGAAGATCGAGGTCTCCACCCGGCTGGTCAAGCGCAAGAGCGTATAAAAACATGCAAAGGATGTCGTGCCGATGAAAGCGAAGCCAACCGTCGTCATCTGTCCCGGCGGGGCGTACCGGTACCTGTCCCCCCGGGAGTCGGAGCCCGTCGCCCGGGCGTTTCAGGGGATGGGCTGCGAAACCGTCATACTGCGGTATCAGATCCGGCAGTCCCAGGACCAGCCGCCGCTGGGGCTTGCGCCGGTGCGCCAGCTTTCCGGCGCCGTAGCGGCCGCCAGGGCGAAGGGCGGGCCGGTATTCGTCTGCGGCTTCTCCGCGGGCGGGCACCTGGCCGCCATGCTGGGCGTCCACTGGAAAACGCTGGGCCTGTGCCGCCCGGACGGGCTGATCCTGTGCTATCCGGTCATCACCGCCCAGCCGGCGCTGTGCAACGCCGAGAGCATCCAGAACGTCGCCGACGGGGAGGACCGGGCGTTCTACTCCCTGGAGCAGCACGTCAGCGCGGACACGCCGCCCACCTTCCTGTGGCACACCGCAGCGGACGAAAGCGTGCCGGTGGAGAATTCGCTGATGTTCGCCTCGGCGCTGAGCCGCTTCCGGGTCCCCTTCGAGCTGCACGTCTACCCCTTCGGCGGGCACGGCCTGTCGCTGGCCACCGGGGAGGTTTCGGAGCCGGAAAAGAATCGGTATCCGGACGCCCACGTCGCCGGCTGGGTCCGGGAGTGCGAAGCCTGGATCGACCAGGTGATACAGGCGGGCATCGTGTGAAAGGTTATTTCCAGGAATGACAAAAGGTCCTTCGACTTCGCTCAGGATGACACAGGTTTGTCCGCTGCCTTCCTGAACGAAGTCGAAGGATCTTCTGTTTCATTGAGATAGTATCACGTCTTCGCGCCGTGCACGACCTCCCGGTTGACCATGCCGCCGAAGGCGGTCATGAACAGTATCTTTATGTCCAGCCCGAAGGACCAGTGCTCGATGTACCATATGTCGTGCTCGATGCGCTTGGGGATGCTGGTGTCCCCCCGGTAGCCGTTCACCTGGGCCCAGCCGGTAATGCCGGGCCGCACCTGGTTCTTGACCATGTACAGCGGCACCGTCTCCCGGAACTGCTCCACGAAGAACGGTATCTCGGGCCTCGGCCCGATCAGGCTCATGTCGCCCCTCAGCACGTTCCACAGCTGGGGCAGCTCGTCCAGGCTGAACTTGCGCAAAAGCGCGCCGACGACAGTGCGGCGGCTGTCCTCGTCCTTCGACCAGGCCGTATCCTGGGCGTCGTTGACCCGCATGCTGCGGAACTTGAGCATCGTGAAGTGCTTCTTGTTCAGGCCCACGCGCTCCTGCCGGAACAGCACCGGCCCGGGGCTGGACAGCTTGATCGCCACGGCGATGAACAGCAGCAGCGGGCTCAGCAGCGCCAGCCCCAGCGCGCTGACCAAGATGTCAAACGTCCGCTTCAGCGCGGCGTTGAAGGGCTCGTCCAGCGGCGTGGTGCGCAGCTGGATCAGCTTGATCGAGCCAATGTTGTCGATGTTCGCCCGGGTGGGGATCACATCGTTGTAGAAGGGGATCACGCTGACCTTCGTGCCGCTCTTTTCGCACAGCTGGATGACCTGCACCGTCACGCCCAGCTCCTCCGGCTCCAGCGCCAGGATCACCTCGTCGATACCGTCGCCGTGCAGCCAGCCCTCCAGCTCCACGGCCCAGTCGCCCCTGGGGGGAATGATGCCGTCCAGCTGCACGCCCAGCGACCTGTCCTCGGCCACGGTCCTGGCATAGCGCTCGGCCAGGTGTCCGCCGCCCACCACCAGGTTGTGCTTCAGGTTGTAGCCCTTGGCCCGGAAGTAGCGCAGCGAATAGCGCACGACCAGCCGCTTGCCCACCATCGCCACGACGACGGTGATGTAGTAGATGCCCAGCACGCCACGGGAGAAGTCCTGCAGTCGGAACAGGTACAGCAGCGCAGCCAGCGTAACCACTGCCAGCAGGTTGCCCAGCACCACGTTGCGCAGCTCCACGGCGAACCGCTTGAAGCGGTTGACGCGGTACACCCGCAGCATGCCCAGCACGATGACCGTCCAAAGGGCATACAGCGCCGCCGCCAGCCCTACCCCGCTGTCCCAGTTCGCCAGGGCGGCCATGTTCGCTTCCTTCTTGATGACGCTCAGCCACAGCCACGAGGCGAACATATAGGACAGGAACACCAACAGGGCGTCGGTGAGGATGTTCAATCGATTCAGTTGTTTTTGGTTGCGTCGTATCATAGCTTAAACACATTCCGACGGGGCTGCTGCCGCGCCCTGCGCCGCAACAGCCCCTGACCGTCCATCGGCCCCCATGCCGGGCGGCCCCGGCCGTCAATAGTATTCGTCCTCGGTATCTTCGATATAAGTCAGCACCAGCAGCACGTCGCCGTCCCGGTCCAGGGTAATCTCCTTGCTGTCGTTCTGGGACAGCGTGCTGACGACGGACTTCTTGTCGCTCTTGTAATGGACCTCGATGCTGGCCGTCTTGCGGGGATAGACCTTTATGCCCTCCAGTTCCTTGCGCAGGCCGCTGACGGAGATGCCGCACTTCGTGCACAGCTCGGACATCTTCGCGGGGCCCTTGCCGAACCTGAGCAGTATGCAGGAGCCCTCCTGGTCCTGGTCCTCGTTGATCAGCCGCACGCCCAGCACCGCGTTCTTGCGGAACCGCGGCTTGTTCTTCTGCACGACGATGAACACGATCGCGCCGAGCACCACCAGCGCCGCCAGCACGCCGCCGCCGATCAGCAGCAGGGTTTTCATGCGGTTCCTGACCGTGACCTGGAAGGAAATGGTATCCGTCGAGCCGTCGTAGCTGGTTGCGGTGAGGGAAACCTGGGTCTGCCCCTCCTTCAGGCCGGTCAGCAGCAGCCGTTCGCCGTCCCTTTCGACGGTCAGAACCGATTCGTCCGCCACTGCGGGCGCCCAGTCAAAGGCCTCGCCGTCGGCGGCGTTGGGCTCGACGAACAGGCCGCCCACATTGGCAAGCACCTCCACCGGCGCCTTCTGGGGCAGCATGGTCTCCAGCGTGTAGCCCTTGCTGGCCAGATCAGAGGCGGCGGCATCCAGGGCGTGCCCGACGGGGGCCTGCAGGTCCTCCACGATGACGGTGCCCTCCGCCGGCTCCGAGATGGTGCCGTCATAGCCGTAGGCATAGACCCCGAACGCCACCCTGGCGGGCTGCTGGGCGACGGTGTCCTGGCTGCGGGGGATGATGGTCAGCTTCCGGGCCGGATCATCGTAGATCAGCTGGACGAACGCTTCGTCCGCAGCGTTCTTCAGCTTCGCCTCGTACTTCGCGATGCCCACGCCGTCCGGGTCGCTGAACCAGGGCTGCTCCGAAACGACGATCTCCACGGGCTGGTAGCCGTCGGAGGCGTTGCCTTCGGCGTCGTAGATGTGCAGCGCGTGGCCAGTGAATTCGATGTCCCCCACGTCCGCCGCCTTGCGGATGCTGGCCTTGCCCACCTGTATGGTCACCGCGTTGGAGACGCTGCGCCCGCTCAGCTCCTGGTAGGCCTGCAGGGTATAGGTGCCGATCTGCATCGGGGTGAAATCGGCATAGTAGCACTCGCTCTGGGCGTCCCAGCGCGTCATCAGGTCCTGGAGGAACTGGCCCTGCTCATCCCTGACCTGCACCACGGGCTGGGCCACATTGGGATCGTAGAAGGCCTTGCCCTGGCGCAGCACCTGCAGCACGACGTCGCCGGTGGTCTCCTGGTTGCGCATGCTCTGTGGCGCGGTCAGCGTCATGACCAGCTCGCGGCCGTAGTTGATGGAGATCAGCTGGGCATCCGCCAGCTGCCCCTGGAGGAAGGCGATGCGGTAATGCCCCTCCTGCGGCCAGTTCAGGCGCACGGTGGTATAATAGTTGGTCTCCACCAGGTTGGCCGAAGCCAGCGACACGCCGGTCCAGCTGCCGTCGCTCTCCTGGCGCACCAGCTCCAGGTTGCTGCCGGGGGTGCCCGGCACCACCTTGATGGTGGCGTCCGACACGCCCGCGGGAATGTCGAACTCCCCGTTCGCGCCGATGATGTACTGGTCGTCGGCCTGGCCCCGGATGTTCATGTAGATCTCGTCGATGCAGCGATAGGTCTCGTTGATGTCGTTGATCTCGATGTAGGTGCCGTGGGTCGTGTTCGACCAGCTGCTCATGTCCGTGCCCAGCTTGGAGCGGTCGTTGTTGGGATAGATGCCCAGGCAGGAGATGGTGACGCCCTCGCTGGCGCAGGCGTTGGCGACGTCGTTGCCCTGCCGGCGGCTCTCGTTCTCCAGCTCCGCTCTGAACTGTGCGTTGTCCGGGCTCACGCCCCGCGCCTTCGCCTCGGCCTTGAAGCCGTCCGACGAGTTGAACTCGATCTTGCCGTCGGACAGCACCAGCACGGCGAAGGTGTGGTCGGGATGGTCCATTCGATAGGCGTCGATCAGCTCCTTGGCCCGCTTCAGCGCGCCGCCGGTGTTGGTGTCCTCCTTATCCGGCATCGGGGTGTTGTTGATCTGGTCCTTCAGCGCCTTGACGCCGTTGGGATCGCCCAGCTCCACAAAGCCGGTGTCCAGTATGATGTCATAGCCGTAGAACAGCACCGCGATGTCGGTGCTCTGGGGCTCCGCGATGTCCGCCAGCATGTTGGTGGCGGCCAGGGCGATGTTATTCGGGTCCGTCTTGGGCATGGTGCCGCTGCGGTCGATGACGACGACGATGTCGAGGCCCGTGTCCGTGTTGGCGTTGGCGACGCCCTGGGCGGCCATCGCCGGGGTCACCGCGGCGAGCAGCAGCGCCAGCGCGCAGATCAGGCTCAAAAGTGCTTTCTTCATGTTACAACGCCTCCCGTCATCTGTTCCTGAGCTTCGAGATCAGGATAACCACCATCGCCGTCAGCCCGATCAGGCAAACCGGTATCGCCACCGCCAGTATCCACAGCATCGGCTTCTTCGTCAGGCTGTCCACCTTCAGGTTGAAGGAGAGCAGTTCCCCGCCCGCCTCGTCCGTCAGCAGCACGCGGCCCGTGCCCGCCTGGCCCGGCGCGATGTAGAGGCAGCCCTTGCCGGCGTCCAGGTAGACCTCCGCCAGCGAAGCGGGCTCCGCCGCTGCCCGGAAGCCCTCCAGCTCCACCGGCGCGCCGCCCACGGTCAGCGCCACGCGCTGGCCGGGCTGTTCCCTGAAGTAGGGCGCGACCAGGGCCACGTCCGCCACCGGGTCGAACGCCAGCGCCGCGGTGAAGCTCCGTTCCTCCGGCTCGCCGACCTTCTCGCCATCCAGCTCCGCCCAGGCCGTCACGCGATAGGTCCCCGGCCTTTTCAGCGCGGCGTTCAGGGCGTTGTCCTCGACGGAAGCGTCCACCGCCGTCCACTCGCCGTCCACTTCCAGGCGCTCCAGCGTGGCCTGCAGCGTGCCGTCCGGGCAGGCGACCAGCCGCGCGGGCTTCAGGTCCGCCTGCAGCGTTCCTTCCGTCTCAAAGTCCCAGGCCAGCCGGAAGTCCCGGACCGCGGCCTTCAGCGCCAGCGCCCTGTCCGGGGCGTCGGCGGGGGCGATGGTCAGGGTCGCCTCGCCCGCGGCCTGCGGCGACAGCGCCAGCATGCCGTCCGCCGCCTCCGCCGCAAGCACCGCCGGATCGGTGGAGGTCACGGTGAACCCCTCGGGGCTCATGCCGGGACACGGGCGGCTGTCATCCGTCCCCGCCCGCAGCGCCTCGCCGTCCAGCGCGCCGTCGCCGTCGGCGTCCAGCGCCGCGCCGATCGACTTCAGCGCCCGTTCCACGGGGTCCGCCTCCGGCTCCGCCGCGACTCCATCGGCGGCAACGGGATCGTAGCAGCGGCATTTATTGGCGTTTGCCAGGGTGGTCTCCGGGGAAAGGCCGCAGCTCTTTTCCCCCTTCATGCCCTGGAAGCGGCGCGCATCCGCATTCCAAAGCACGTAGATGCGCCCCTCCGTTCGATCCTCCCGTCCACCGGACGGGCTTCCGCTGGAGGCATACCCGCCCTCGGCCGCGAAATAACCCAGCAGCTGCTCGACATAGTCAAATCGGGCCGAGTCCGAACTTCCTGCATTGCCCGGGGCCGCGGCGATATACGCCCCCTCGCCGAACAGGTCGGCCGTCAGCAGCAGCTGCGCCGCCTCCTCCGGGGACAGCTTTTCGTTCAGCGCGCCGGAGGCGGCCAGGTCATAGCCGAAGGCCCTCACGGTCACGCCCCTGTCCGTCAGCGCCTCCACGCGCTGCCGCACGTCTTCCACGGTGGGATTGTCCGCCTTTTCCGACGCGAAGTACATCGCGCCGCCGGTGAGGATCACCAGCCGGCAGTCGTAGGTCTCCGCCCAGCCCATGCCGGTGAGCCACCCCTCGTCCAGCGCCTGCAGCGCCCCCGCGAGGTTGGACGACACCCGCTGATTCTCCCCGACGTCCAGCAGCGTCCGCACCTGGGCGCACAGCGCCTCGCCGTCATCCATCGGCACGGCGTCCACTTGCTGCGAATACACCAGCTCGCTGTGATAGCCGAACACGGCGATGTTCGCCTCCGGACACAGCAGCGGCGGCGCGGCGGCGATCAGCGACAACAGGACGCCGTCGGGGTCGCCCGCCCGGGTGACGACGGCGTTCTTCGACCCCTTGCCGTACAGCGTTGCGCCGCAGTCCGCCAGCACGACATACAGCACCGGCTTGCCGCCGGCGGGGACCCCGTCCGCCACAGCCGCCTCCGGCGTCCCGTCCGCCGGGGCTTCGCCGGGGTCCGCGTCCGTCGTCGGGGCAGCCTCCGGCGCGACGTCCGCGGCGGCGACTCCTTCCACGGCCTCCGCCAGGCAGGCCGCGAAGCCCATCGCCAGCATCAGCGCCGCCAGCATCAGCGCACAGATACAAAGTCGATTCATCATGCCTCTCTCCCATCCTCCGCCGCCCCGCTCCGGCGCTCGCGCCGGCAGGCAGCCCTGTCATGTGTTTGCTATGAAATTGGGATCCCTCGATCCGCCGGTCAGTCCTCGAAATAAAACCTGTAGACGTAGAACGGCAGGTACGCCGCGATCTCGCTCTGGGGACCGATGACGTCCACGTACCAGCTGGTCTTCCGGTACTGTTCCGCCAGCCCGGTCGATACCGTCTTGACGTCGGCCAGGATGTTGTTCTTGTTGGTGAAGGCCACATAGGCCTCGCCCCTGGCCGCGATCTGCCGCAGGGCGCTCTGCAGCCCTTCGCTGGCGTTCGCGGCCCGGTATTCCGGCCGGTTGTAGAGCCGGTAGAGGTAGTAGTTGTCGTCGATGGTCTGGGCGTACGCCCCCGCCGGGTCGAGCGCCCGGTTCCACGCGCGGGATTTGGCCAAATACGGCGCGGGGAGGTTGAAAAAGGTGTAGGCGATGGTGGGCTTGTCGCCCACGGGATCGTCCCAGGTGACGTCCAGGCCGTACCAGAGGCCGTTCAGCTTCACCAGGTTCCAGGCGTGCCCGTTGGTTTCGATGTGGAACCGCGCGGCCAGCTCCGGGTCCAGCTCCAGCGCGTCACCGTTGATGATCTCCACCTCGAGCCCGGCCATGGTGCCCAGCAGCCAGAAGGTGTCGGCATAGCCCGCGCACTGGCACATGCCGTAGTCGAAGAAGCCCCGGGCATCCCCGGTGTGGCGGTTCTCCACGTCGATCATGTACTCGCAGTGGTTGATGATGTAGTCGTGCAACGCCAGTTCCTTATCGTAGTCCGTCATGCCGGGGGAAATCACGCCGGAAACCGCCGCCCTGGCCCGATCCAGCAGGCGCCTGGCCTCGGCGTCCAGGCCGGCCTCGCCGCCGTCCCGCCAGGCCTTCCAAGCCCTTCGGCTGGGGCTGAGGACGAAGCTGATATCGTAGGGCCCGGAGATGTTGAGATAGGAGGTGGTATAGCTGTCGCAGTAATAGCCGAAATCCTCCACAACGGTGTTGATCTCAGACTCCGTCAGGGCGATGTTGTCGATCTGCGTCCCGCCGGCCTTGATCAGCTGCTTCATCGCCTCCACCAGCTCGCCCCGGGTGGAAATCCTGGGCGCGGGCTGCGCCGTGGGCGCGGTGGTGGCCGCGGGCGCCTGGGTCGGCACGGCGGTGACCGTGGGGGCCCGCGTGGGCGCGGTGGTGTCCGTCGGCCGGGAAACGGGCCCCGGCTGTCCGCCGCCGCCCCGGTTTTTCAGCATTCTGGCGCCGAAAAAGACGCCCCCGGCCAATATGGCGATCACCAGTATGACGGCCACCGCCCGTTTGCCGCCGCCCTGCCCCTTCCTGCCGCCTTCGTCCAGCGGAACCAGCCGGCCGCCGCAGTTCGGGCAGTAGATGCGGCCGCTGTGGGTCTTTTCACCGCAGTGGGGACATGTCATGGCTTGCTCCTCTCCGGCAGGCGCGTCAGCGCCGTGCCCAGCGCGTATTTACCGTCAATACCACACGCCGGCGGCATCGCTCGTCATTTGCTTCAATCGCTTTTCCAGCGCCCTGCCCAGCGCACCGCCCCGGGCCTCGGCCAGGGGACGCCTCGCGCCCTCCCAGTCGAACAGCAGCTTCGCCGCCTTGAACCGGATGCACCCGTAGAACAGCGCCGACAGGCCGCATTTGGCGATCCGGTCGTCCGCCTCCCCGGCGTGGCGAATGCACACGCCCGCCAGCGCCAGCAGCTCCTCCCGGAGCATCGCCCTGCGCTCCGGCTGCATGGCCTGGAGGCACTCCATGTGCTCGATCAGGTTCTTCTGGTACCAGGGCTCGCAGTAGAACACCGAGCAGGCGATCGCCCAATCGGCCAGGCCGCCCCGCAGCTTCGGGTCCGCCACCCGGGCCGCGCTGATGCGCTTGAGGCTGGCGAAGCACTGCCTGGCGGACTGGGCGCAGGCCCTGGACGCCCCCGTCAGTGCCGCCCTGTGGAACAGCGCGTTCCAGCTCCCGTTGGCCAGCGCCACCGTGCAGGACAGCATCGGCTCCCGCCAGACGGCGACGGCGTCCCGGCGGTTCCGGGACAGCACGTCCTCCCGGACGCTGTCCAGGAAGCCCTCCAGGAACGGAAGGCGAAACTCCAGGGGCTTTTTTTTGAGCGCGTCGATGTATTTGAGCAGCTCGGATTCGACCTGGCCGGGATAGCCCCCCGCGTCCATCAGCCGCAGCAGCTTCCTGAACAGCTTCTGCCCGAGCTCGTAGGGATCGCTGACGGGCTGGGGTTTGTTCCCGGCGTCGGCAGATCCCGGCCGGACGGCCGCTTCGCCGCCCCTGTCCGCCGGCGTGGGCTTCGGCGCTTCGATGGTTTCGGACCGCTTCGCCTTCTCGGCCTCCTGGCGTTTGCGCTCCGCCGCCTCCGCTTCGACCCGGCGCGCTTCCTCCGCGGCGCGCTGACGGGCGGCTTCCGCCTCCGCCTGGCGCTGGGCCAGAAGGGCCGCTTCCTCGGCCTGACGCTGGGCCTCGATCCGCTGGCGGGCGGCTTCCTCGGCCCGGCGCTTCGCCGCCTCTTTGCGGGCCTCCTCCTCCGCGCGTCGCGCAGCCGCTTCGGCCCGGCGCTGCCGTTCCAGCTCCTCGGCCTCCCGGCGTTTGCGCTCTGCCTCCCGGGCGCGGGCTTCCTCCGCCTCTCGGCGCTGCTGTTCCAGCCTCTCGGCCTCCCGGCGCTTGCGCTCCGCCTCCCGGGCGCGGGCCTCCTCCGCCTCCCGGCGCGCGCGTTCCTGCGCCGCGCGGATGGCGTCCACAGTCCCCAGAACGCCCTGAACGTCCCCGTCAATCATGGCCCTGGCGAGGGACTCGTCCCAGGGCTCCGGCCGGGGCAGCTCGCCCTTGGCGAACGCGCACGTGCCGTCCCCGACCCTGACCACCAGGTAGCCCGCGTTCAGCGCCTGGTCATACCGGGCCATGCACTGCCGCGTGGCGAAGAACACCGGGTACTGGGCGTTGTTTTCGGGATTGGTCCACAGCGTGCGGTAGCCCATGCCGCTGTCCCACAGGCCGGGATACAGCCGCATCAGCGCCTCCATCGCATGGTAGGCGTCGGCGGACATGGCCTCCAGCGCCCCCTCGGCCAGCACGCAGACCCCCTTGATTCTGCGGGTGTTCGCCGGCGTGGCGCAATGGGCCGCGGCCGACAGGAAGCTGGCCAGCAGCCCGGCGTTCCCGCCAAACAGCCTGCCGAAGCGCTCCGCGGCCACGTTCGCCGGCGAAGCCCCGGCCCACGCCGCCGGATCGACGGCGGGCAGCGTGTCCGTTCCCCGGACGTCCCGGTAGGTGGTCAGGAAGGCGTCCCCTGGGATGATGCCCCCGGAGAACGTTTGCGCGTCCTCCCGGGGAATATAGAATATGTGGGAGATGTGATGGCTTCGCGTGCCGTTGGGATCGACGGCGGTGCGCATCACCACCATGCCGTCCTCCACCGCGGTCCTGCTGAATATCGGCGCGACGCCGGCCCAGTTCGCCGGCATACGGCTCAGGCGCTGGAGCGTGCGGGACAGGCCCTTGCCCATCAGTCCTTCGCTGACGGCGACCACCCGGTACCCTTCGGCGGTACCTCGATAGATCAGCTGTTCAACCATAGCTTCCTCCGCGTTGAGAAATATACCGATTTTTTACATCAGCCCGATCATCCGCAGCAGGGACACCACCCCCGTCGCCAGCCCGCCCCCGAACAGCAGCGTGCCCGCGACGGGTACGGCCATCGGGAGCCCCGCGAACGCCCCGCCGCCCATGCCCTTCGCGCCCTGCGCGGCGGGCGTCCCGTCTCCGGGATAGGGGCAGCAATCGTCGCCGTAGCCGTCCGCGCCGCGCTTCAGGCAATCCAGCGTCACCCGGCCCAGGTAGCCCAGGCCCTCGGCGGCCGACTCGTCCGCCAGCTTTTTGGCGGACCGCTTCATCGCGCCGCCGGACAGCCCCAGCGCCTCCGCATCCCTGCAGATGTCTCCCGGGCAGACGGCGCCGTTTTCATAGGACTTCATGGCCAGGGCCCACATCAGCGCCCCGTCCTCGGGCTGTTTGGCGCCGCGGACGTACTCGCGGGTCTTGTCCCACAACAGCTGGCGCGCCTTTTCACGGTCGTGCCCGTCCATGTCGTGGTCGCAAATGCCCCTGTAGCTGTCGAAGTGGGTCTTTGTCAGGGCGGGCAGCTCCAGGCCGCGCACCTGCTCCAGCGTCGCCAGCCGCTGGCTCCAGCGCCTGCGATCATAGGCGTGGGCCCTGTCCAGCAGGTCCGCGATCCGGCGGGTCGTGTCCATATCCTGGGGGTACCAGTCGAAGAAGCCCTTCTCTCTCAGCAGGCCCACCAGGCAGTCCTCCACGTCCGCCGCGGCCTCCCGGTGCATGCCCAGCCGCATCGCCGCGACCAGCATGCCATCCCGGGTGTTGCCATTCAGCTCGTCCAGCAGCGTCGGCACGTCCTTCAGGCCCTTGGCGGACAGCGCGGCCTTCAGGTGCTTCTCCCCCTGCTCCCGCAGGCGCCGGTTCAAATCGTCGTCGCCGCCGATCCGCGCCCTGTACCAGCTGTAGACCCGCATCCCCTCCTCAGAGGCAAAGGGATCGGCTGCGCCCAGGTCCCGCGCCATGACGGCCCCGAAGCCCTGCCTGTCCCGCGCCAGCAGCCGCTTCACCGCCATTTCATGGAAGTCCGAGGTGTCGCTGCCGCACAGCGGGACCTTCCGGCCGCCCAGGTGGTTCACGTAGGGATCGAGGTAGCCGTCCAGCCGGCCGGGATCGAGCGCAACCAGCCTGCGCACCGCCTCGTTGACCCTGCCGTTTTTGATCAGCGCGCCCTCGGCCCACTGGTCCCGGACCCAGGCCTCGATGGACGGCCAGTACAGGGAGCCCCCGTCCAAGCCGGTGGCGGCAAAGCGGCCCACCTGGTCGCAGAAGCTGCCCAGCAGTTCGCCGCTCACCCTGGGCCAGTCGGCGTCGGCGCACAGCGTGCCGTCGTTCAGCCGGCGCTCGAACAGCGCGCCGAAATACCGCGCCTCGTCCCGGCCCAGGGCGTGGAGACTCCGGGCGTCCTCCAGCAGGGTCCTGGCCACGGCGGGATCGTACAGAGGCGCGCCGCGACGCCACTCGTTGCGCTTCTCCCACAGCTCGGGCGCGAGGCTTTCCTTCACCCAGGCGTCCACGTCCGCCCAGAGGGCGGAGCCCTCCAGGACCGCCGCGCCGTCCCGGACAGCCAGCACGGTCATGTCGTGCCGCCAGTCCAGCAGCAGGCGCTTTTCCCGGGGATCGAGGGCGTCGGGGCGGGTGTAGAAGGCGTAGCGCAGGGCCACGTCCCGGCCAATGTCCTTCGACGCGAACACCGTCCAGTCGGTGAGCCGGCGGCGCATGTCCCGCACCCAGGCCAGGGCCTCGGGGCTGCCGTCAAACACCCGCGCCGCCAGGGCCAGCGGGTATTCGCCGGGCTCCGGCTTCTGGTTCGAGGGCGGGGTCAGCCGGCCCTGGGAGGGCTGCGCCACGTAGACCATCGAGGATTTCGCCACGGCCGGGTCCCTGACAAAGCGCAGCGCGAAGGCGGCGTCCGAAAGGCCCAGGGCGGGGCTCAGGTAGCCCAGGCGGGTCGCCACCGTCCCCGGCAGGCAGCAGAACAGCGCCTCGGCGACGCGCCTGCCATGGTCCGCCAGGGCTTCAATGGAATCGTCCTCCAGCACCACCGCCAGCATGCGCGGGTTCGGAGAGGCGCAGTCCAGCAGCGCGGCGAACACCTTCGCCAGCAGCGCCTCGTCCCCGAAGGTTTCCCGCAGCAGCGCCGCCGCTTCGGCGGGGCCGCCGCCCCCGTTGCCGAGGTACTGCGCCAGGGGGACCCGCAGCGCCTTTTCCTCCAGCGCCAGCGGCGCGTCACCGGCGGTATAACGGGCGCGGATGTCCTCAAAATACGCGCTCGCCGCGGGATAGGCGTCCAGCGGCGCCTCGCGCTCGGCGTCGTCCTGGGACATCAGCGCGTGGGCCAGGCCCGAGCCGCGGCTGCCGTGGGGGTCGATGTAGCCGCAGCTGACCATCAGCGCTCCCGTATCGGTGCAGCACTGCTTGTAGGTCAGCAGGGGGACCTCCCCGGCGCTGACGGGCAGCGCTTTCTGGGCGCAGAACGCCTCCTCCTTCGCGGAGAGGGACGCCTCCCTGGCGACCACCTTGTAGCCACCCGCGGTTTCCCGCCTGTAGAACAGTTCTCTCATATCAATCGATCCTCCGGGCCATGAATGGTTGCCTCAACGTCCCTACCGTCCCTGCTCGGGGCCGACCCTGCGGGCCGGGAACAGGCCGCAGCAGTACAACAGCCACAGCACCGGGTCGGCGTTGTGCAGGCCGTTGGGCGCGCGGTCCACCACAGTCATGCCGGTATAGGGGTCCCTGTGGGGATTGGCGTCCCGGCCCAGGGGGCTGACGCCAAACAGCATGGCCCGCTGGAGGATGCTGTCCTCCTGCACGTCCTCCTCCCGCTTTTTGCCGCCGAACATCCGCGAAAACAGGCCGCGCTTCTCCGGCTTTTCGGGGGTCTCTTTCTGGCCCCGCTGGCGGGCGTAGAGGGTCAGTATGGTGTGATCGGTGGTCATCGTCCACTTGTACAGGTTCTGCATATAACGGTTGTACAGTATGGCCTGGGACACGTTGAAGCCCCTGGAGTGGATGCCCACGCTCTCGCCGTCGAACATCTTGCCCACGATCTTCTGGAATTCGGGGTTCGCGCCGTACTTGTCCAGCAGCATGTCGATCTTGGTCATGGCGATGGCGATGTGGGCGGGCTGGCCGCCGCGCTCCTGGGTGCCGGCGCTGATCATGCTGAACACGCTGTCCAGGAACTCGTGCTCGTTCAGCTTTGAGGCCGCCTTTGAAAAGCCGTCGAAGTACTCCGGATCCTTCAGGTAGACCACGCCGTGGGCGTGCAGCAGGAAGCTGGCCATGCGCGCCATGTAGAAGGGCTGCTTCATACCCTCGCCGGCCATGTCGTAGGCGGTAAGCATGAACTCCCGGTCGCCGTACATGCAGTCCAGCACCAGCGGCGGCAGCACCACGTTCGGGTCGGTGGCCGCGGGCAGCTGGAAGGCGCCGTCCTCGCCCTGGTACATCGCTTGGTAGGCGTCCTTGTAGTTGATGCCGCCGCTGGCGATGTCCTTGTCCGGGCTCAGCGCCGCGTCCCAGGTGACGGACATGCCCTCGACCTGGATCAGGTCGTGCAGCAGCGACAGCATGTACACCGTCTTGCCCGAGCCGGAGTTGCCGCAGAAGCCGATCATCACATTGGGGCATTTGCCGAACTTTTCGGGCAGCGGCATGTGGCAATAGGCGCAGATGCGCTTCTGGTTGGGCAGGGTGAAATCCCCGTCTCCCATGGGCTGCCGCCACAGCAGCGGAAAGCCCGTCGCGCTGTCCACGACGAAGTCGTCCTGGGACCCCGCGCCGTAGCGGACGATGGGCTTGCGGGACATCGCCTCGATGTCGTATTGCTGGATGTTGGAATTCAGCATCCGCTTGTACTTCCACTTGATCTCGTCCTCGGTGGGATCAACGGTGTCGTCGATGTTCTCGAAGCAGATATCCGTCGGCTGCAGCTCGTGGAAGCAGAACACGCATTTCCTGGAATCCTTCATCGGCATATCTCTATTCTCCTCTTCCGCTCTTCCCGGGCTCTCTCAGCCTGGCCTGGACGGGATAGCCGCCCTCCACCGGCCTGATGGCGACGGGGGTGCCCGTGGGCACTTCAAACTGGGGCAATTCCTTTTCCTCGTTGCGCTGGAGCGGCACCGGGATGCCGTAGACGCGGCCCGCCACGGCATAGCCGATGCTGCCCGCCTCCAGGTCGAACCCGGAGCGGTTCCTGACCGTCAGGCGTATGGCCTCCAGCCGGCTCGACACCGGTATGCGACGGACCTCGTAGGCCACGCGGCAGGAGCCGTTGAAGAACCTGCCCGCACATTCGTGGCGCACCAACTCGCCGTCCATCCCGAGGTCGCAGGCGTAAATGTCGATCCACTCGGCATTCATGCCGATGGGCGCGTAGCTGAAATGCTGGGTCTCCGGGCCGTATTCCACGCCGGAGCACAGGCCCTGCAGCTGGTTGCGCGCCATGGCGTCCAGCAGCGCGGCCCCGTCCATGGGCCCGGCGCCGGCGGGCCGGCTGTACACGATGATCCGGCGCACGCCGGCGACCCAGTCCAGCGCGATCTGGAAGGCGCTGTCGAATTGTACTGATTTGATTGCCATGCCCGTTCCCCTTATCTGTCCGTACGCACGATCTGCGTGATCATCAGGACCCAGAAGCCCACCAGCACCAGCGCCACGGGCAGGCCGAACCCATAGCCGAATTCCACGAACAGCGCCGCGACGATGGCCACGAACAGGGCGTGCAGCACGTGGGTGAGGGCGCTGGAATCGTTGTTGCCGATGCAGATGATGGCGATGAACTTGAACCAAAAGCCCAGCAGGAACAGTATCAGTATGCGCAGCACCCGAGCGTTGATGATGGTCTTGCGGGTCACCCAGCGCTCGGTGAGCAGCGTATCCGGTATACTGGTGTCGTCGGTGCCGCCGCTGTTGCCGGCCTGCTCGGTGGCCTGCACCATCACGGCGCTGAAATTCGCCACGTCGCTGCCGGAGGTCAGGTAAGCGCCCTCGGTCTCGTCGGAGATCTCGTGGAGGTTGCCTTCGCCGCCGTCGCTGACGCAGATGGTATGAATCTGCACGTTGTGGTCCAGGATCGTCGGGGCCACTGCCTGAACGCCGCGGAAGGTGTCGTCCTCGCCGTCCGAGATCATCACGACGGCCACGCTGCGCCCGGCGGCGACGGCCTTGTCCACCTGCTCCCCCGCCAGAGCGATGGCCTTGTTGAAGTCTGTGGCGCCGTCCGTTCCCTCCGCCCGTACCACGTTGACGACCTCGCTGCGCACGTCGTCCGTCAGCTGGGCCCAGTCGAACAGCAGCGCGGCCTCGTGGGTATATTTGATCACGTTCACCCGCTGCTCCGGGGACATGACCTTGATCGCTTCCTCAAACGCCGTCTTCATGGCGTCGCTGCGGCCACCCACGTCCATGCTGACGGAATAGTCCAGCACAAAACAGACGTCCGATTTGACGGTCTTCTTCTGGTGCCTGGGGATGGGGTTGGCCTGGTACAGCATCTCGCCGCCGATGGACACCACCATCACGGCGATGACGCAAAGCGCCGCCAGCGCCACGGTCCGGCCGAAGTGATCGTTCACGAAACTCGCCGCCCGGTCGGATATGTTCATCGAGCCCACCAGTATGATCAGTATGAACGTCAACAGCATGCCCAGGCCGAACACGATCCCGGTGACCGCCCACAGCGGCAGCCCCTCGAACAGGCCCGTCACCGGCCGGCAGGCCAGCAGCAGCCAGGAAAGCCCGCCCTCGATGATTCCGAAGATCAGCGATATGAAGAAGATTGAAACGCTCATAGTCCCGTCTCCCTTCAAGAAGTAAAACCCGTCCCGGGTGTCGCCCGTCAGCCCTGGACCTCAGGCGGCTGGTTGTTCAGATACAGCAGCAGGTGGTCCAGCGCGGCGTCCGCGTACTTCACCACCATCTTGACGCCCGATTCAAACGGGTCGTTGATCACATTGATGCCCCGTTCCCGGGCGCACTGGCCGAATTCATAGGAGCTGTCGCCCCCAACCTCGTGGAAGATGAAGGCCCTGGCCTTCGGCTCCCGTATGGCGATGTCCCCGGCGGATTCAAACAGCATGGGCACCACCGTGATCTGCCGGTCCATGTAGTCGATCAGCTGGCTGATCAGGTCCTCGGACACGCCGATCGAGGGCAGCAGCGACGCCCTGAAGGAGATCTCCTTGAAGAACTGCCCGATGTGGATGCGGATGCGGTCCACGGCGGCCTGGGTGCAGCGGTTGAAGCGATCGATGAGCTCGTCGCAGAGCGCCTCCGCCGCCCGTTCGGGCGGCATGGCCAGGATCTCATCGGTAAACATGGCGTACAGGTCCCCGGCGGTCACCGTCTTCAGGTCCTCGCCCTGGCGAACGCACCACTCGGTGTAGACCTCTGCCAGGCGCACGGCGTAGAAATTGCCCGAGGGCATCTGCTCCAGCTGTATGTCGCAGCGCTGCCGGAAGCGGTTGGCCAGGGAGACCATCACGTCGCCGACGTAGCGCCTGGCGTTGGCCACGGCGCGCTCGACGGTGCGCTGCCGCACCTCCCTGTGGCGCTGGTTGTAGGTCTTGCGCACGTCGTTGTAGACGCTCCTGAGGTACATTCCCCGCGTCCGGGCGATGTCCACGGCCGCGCGCACCGGCTTGGACAGGAAGGGCCCGCGCCGGTAATCCGGGTCGTCCATCTGCCCGGCAGGCACCTTTTCCTCGTCCGCCAGGAAGCGCTGCCCCAGGGCGAACATCACGGCGGGCAGGCGGTCGAAGCCCAGGTTCCGCTCGGTCGCCAGGGCGATGGACTGCTTCAGCAACCCGTCCGTGACCGCCTTGCCCATGTCGGCGTACTGGGCCTCCATCTGCTCGATGTTGGGGTTCAGCTGCGCCTTCAGGCGGTTGCCGGTCTCATCGCCGTAGATGCGGTAGATCTCCCGCCAGGCCGCCTCCGGCCGGGGCATTTCCTCCTTTTCGGAAAGCAGGGTCGTCGGGTCGTGGACGGGCATGATCCCGTACAGGTCCACCAGGGGCATCAGTCGGTGGGAGCGGCCCATGTCGCCGATCATGTCCCGCAATATCCGCGCCTTCGCGTCGATGCCCGTGGCCCCCTCCAGCGCGGGCTCCCCCGGCTGGACCGCCGGCTCCAGCACGTCGCGCAGGAATCGGTTGACCAGGAACTGGAAGATCTGGCGGGTGATCTCGTTCACCGGGGCCTCCAGGTGGGCCACGGCGGCGGTGCCGATCCACGTGGGATTGACGCCCGGCTGGTGCACCAGCATCGGGTTCTCCCGGGCGATGACCATCACGAGCACCAGCGCCTCGATGGTGGCGCAGGTGTTCTCCCGCTTGCCGGCCTCCCAGGGCAGCATATACAGCGAGCTGTAGAAGCGGACCGGCGCCTGGTTGACCTGGCGGATGGCCTGGAGCATATGCCAGGTCCGCGCGTCCCCGAAGGGCGTCAGCTGGTCCTGGAGCAGCATCATGTGCACCTTAATGGAAAACAGCGCCACAAACCGCCGCTGAACGACCTCGGCCAGCCTCAGCGACGCGGTGTTGCACACGCTGTCGGCGGAGAGAAAGACCACGTCGCAGGTCGTATCCTGACAATCGCAAACCCGGGCGTACAGCCGGGTCACCAGCTGCATGGCCTGGGTGCCGATCGCCTGGGCGTCGCCGGGCTCTCCCATGGAATCGGTCGGCACGCGCCACAGCGCCTCGCCGCCTTCAAAGCTCAGGCCGGACGCCTGGGCGCCGATGACGACGCGCACCCGCTCCAGGTGGCAGATCGTCCTTCGGCTCGACTGGGCCTGCGCCAGCCTCTGCAGGATCTCCGGGGCAAACGGCGCGTCCTCCGTCTCCACCGTAAACAGTACAATCCCTCTCACTGCTCCACCTTCCACATCCAAACTGTGACCTTTGGCCGAACGGGGCTGTCTCAAAACGGTCGGCCGTCACGGCGGCGGCGCCTGCGCCCCCGCCCCCATCCGCTTTGGTTTTGTGGCAGCCCCGGCGTGGCGCCGGGTATTCG
>JAZSAA010000218.1:0-2239 GCA_045601625.1 Clostridia bacterium
CCGTCAGGGCTGGTGACTTGACCGAATTTCCAATTCGGGCAAGTCAGTTTCGGCCGAAGGCCGAAACCGCGGATTTTCAAATTGATAATTTGAAAACCGCGCCGCTTGCACCGCCACTAAATACTAACCACTAAATACTAAATACTCAAATTCTGATTTATCGAGCACCTGCTCGATAAATCAGAATATGCATACCTCCTCCACCCTCGCGCCATACTAACCGCGAGGTGATTTTTATGGGTTATCCGAAGTATTCCGGGCTGGCGGAGCTATTGAAGCACGACGAGGAGGCGCTGCGCTTCTTTGAAGGCTTGCCGTTGGAGGTGCGGGATCGCATCGCGCCGAAAGGCAAAGCCGTCGACTCGCTGGAGAAGCTGAAGGACTTCGCAGAGGCGCTGTCCGACGACCGGCAGTAATACTAATCTCAACCTAAACCTATACAATCCTGCGGAGCCTTTTCCGCCATACCTGCGTTGAAGCCCCTTGACTTGCCGCCAGCAAGCCTGCGGGCCTTCGCCTTGGCATGTCGAAAAATGCCCTCGCATGCTTGTCCATATTTAGATTGAGATTAGTCCTAAGAAAAAAACTGGGCAGTCTCGACAGAAGCTGACAGTGCTTCCGTCGGGACTGCCCTTTTACATTTCTCCGCCATTGTGGTACAATGAATCATCACATTGCTGCGGAGGATATGACATGTTGAAGGCAAATCAGTTGGAGAAGATCGTCGCGCTGCGGCAAGGGCTGCACGCCTGCCCGGAGCGGTCAGGGCACGAGACGCGGACGATGGCGACCATAGCGGCCTTCCTGACGGAGAACACCTCGCTGGCGCTTTGGGATATGGGCGGATGGCTGCTGGCGACCCATTGGGAGGGCGACGGCATGCCCGCCGTTGGCTTCCGGGCCGACATGGACGCGCTGCCCATAGACGGCAGGGACGGGGCCAGTCACCGTTGCGGCCACGACGGCCACAGCGCCATGCTCTGCGGCCTCGCCCTGCTGCTGGAGGGCCGGCGCACCGGGCGCAACGTCCACCTGATCTTCCAGGCGGCGGAGGAGACCGGTGAGGGCGCGAAGCGAGTGATCGACGGCTGGCCCGAGCTGAAAACGCTGCAAGCCGTCTACGCCCTGCACAACATCCCCGGTCACCCAAAAGGCGCGGTGCTGATGCGCCGGGGCTGCTTTTCCTGCGCCTCCTGCGGCCACATCGCCCGCCTGACCGGCAGGCCCGCCCACGCGGCCTATCCCGGTGACGGCGCGAATCCCGTCGAGCTGCTTTGCCGACTGGCCCTTGAGACGCCGGAGATGATCGCGGACATCCTGAACGGCGACAGCCGACTGCTGATGCGCACACCCATCGGCCTGAACGCCGGCGGCGAGGACTTCGGCATCTCCGCCCACGAGGGTCGGCTGTGCCAGACCCTCCGCGGCCACCGCAAGGCGGACATCGACGCCCTGATCCAAAAAATAGAGGCCCGCGCTCGGGCGGGGTGCCGCGAGGCGGGTCTGTCCTGCGAATTCGAGGTTCGGGACGCCTTTCCCGACACCACGAGCGACGACGTCCGATTCGACGACGCCCTTAACCGCTTTCGTGCCGCCGGGCTGCCCGTCAGGCTGCTGGACGAGCCCATGCGCTGGTCCGAAGACTTCGGCTGGCTGCTGAAACAGGTCCCCGGCGTCTACTTCGGCATTGGCGCCGGCGAGGATTGGCCGGGGCTGCACACCGAAGGCTACGAATTCGACGACGGATTGATCGGGGTGGGCGTAAGGGCGTTTGAGGCGTTGATAGAAGAATTCTGATTTGTCGGGCTGACGGAACCCCTCCGCCGCTACGCGGCACCGTCCACGGGCCTGCCGGCCCCATCTCGCTGAAAACAGTCCACTGGACTGTTTTCCGGGCGCTCGATGCCCCTTTCAGGGGAGGCTTTTGGCTAACTTACCGGGGGTATCGGGGGAGGCGACAAACCCAAAGGGTTTCCAACCTTAAATCTGCAAGGAAACCTTTTTTGCTCTGGTCGACAGGCTCCCTGCCGCAAAAAAGGCCCCGCCCGCGGCGTACACGCCGCCGCGTACGATTTAAAGATCGGGGCGCTCCGCCGGGTCCCCGCTTCAAATCTTTGATTTGAACCGGGGAAGTCCGGCCCATAGGCCGGACCGACAAACCCTTTGGGTTTTTCGCCTCCCCCGATACCCCCGGTAAGTTAGCCAAAAGCCTCCCCTGAAAGGGGAGGTGCCGCGTAGC
>JAZSAA010000219.1:0-2959 GCA_045601625.1 Clostridia bacterium
GGGACGGTTCTTCCGACTCATTAATCGATTGAAAATGAGTCAAGAGAACCGTCCCCTTGACTCAAAGTTTCAGGCCGGCAAATATGAAAAGCCTGATTTCACGAGCTTTCCTGTGCGGTTTTTCCAGTTTCAGCCAGTTTCACGCAAGTTAGAGAGCTGATTAAGGCAACCATTCGGAATATCCGACAGGTTGCTTTTTTCATACCAATTTGCGAGTGACAAGAATGTCACTGGCAAATACCATCACGTCCGGCGGGACGAAAAACACGCGGATGCATCCCATCACTCTATCGGGATGAGAAAAGGAGTGTAACATGGCGAACATTTTCACCCGGAAGACGCTGAACGACATCCTGGCGAACGAGCAGCTGACCGCTGAGCAGAAGACCGAACAGGTCTTCGCGCTGTATGGCCGGGCGCTGGACGACGGCTACATTGCCAAGGCGGCGGCGAAGCAGGCCCAGGAGACGGCGCTGGAGCAGGCCAAGGCGGATTGGGAGAAGGGGCTGACCACCCCGGACCCGAAGGAGAGCGACGACTACAAGGCTTTGCAGGGTCAGTTCGACGACTACAAGGCCATGCAGGCGGCGCGAACCTCCAAGGACTTCGAGGGCGTCAAGCCCAAGTTCTTTGAGACGGTCTACGGCCTGGTGGACCGCGGGGAGGGCGCGAAATCCCTCCAGGAGCAGCTGGCGGGCATCCGTGAGCAGTATGAGGAATACTTCACCCCCGCCGACCCAAACCCGAACCCCGGCAAGCCCGCCCCCAAGGTGGTGCTGCCCACCGGCGGCAAACCCGCCCCCGGCGCGAAGCTGACGCTGACCGAGGCGATGCGGAGGGCGAACGCGGGGGAGACGGTGGATGTTTCCCTGATTGGGAAATAGGCAATAGGGAATAGGGAATAGGCAATAGGAATAGTGGCTAGTGGCTAGTGACTAGTGGTTAGTGAAGGTTGAAATCCTCCGGATTTCTTTTTATTCAAGGGACCGAGAGACGTTGGAACCTCTACCGGGCCCCTTGAATCAAACAAATCCCGTCAGGGATTTGCACCACCACTAGCCACTAACCACTAGCCACTAGCCACTAGCCACTAAAAATGAGCGACTGAAAGGAGCGAATGTAAGTGAGCGTATTTGATTCCAAGAACTTCAATGCCGAGGTGTTCGGCATGTACCTGGAGACGGTACCCCGCGTCAAGCAGAACGCGCTGCTGAAGGCGGGTATCCTGCGGGGCCGTTCCGATCTGAAGGCCATGCTGGTGGAGCAGTCCGGTGGCAACTTCATCACCGTGCCAATGACCGGCCTGATCGGCGGCGAGGCGCTGAACTACGACGGCAACACCGACATCACCGGCACGGCCTTGGAGACCTTCCTGCAGTCCATGATCGTGGTGGGCCGCGCGAAGGCGTGGCAGGAGAAGGATTTCAGCCAGGATGTCACCGGCCACGACTTCATGGCAGACATCGCCGCACAGGTGGCCGATTACTGGGATGACGTGGACCAGGCCACGCTGCTGGCGATCCTGGAGGGCGTGTTCGGCGTGACCGAGAACGGCTTCAGCGCCGCGCATACCCTGGACATCACCGCCGCCGCTGAGCCCAACGTGGGCGCGTTCACGCTGAACAGCGCCATCCAGAAGGCCGCCGGCGCCAACAAGGACATCTTCACCGTGGTGGTGATGCACTCCGTGGTGGCCACGAACCTGGAGAACCTCCAGCTGCTGGAGTACATGAAGTACCAGGGCGGCGACGGCATCCGGCGCGATCTGAGCCTGGGCACCTGGAACGGCCGGACCGTGCTGGTGGACGACGACGTGCCCGTGGAGGCGGTGGCGGCCACCCAGACCGAGGCGGCGTACAACAAGTACACCACCTACGTGCTGGGCGCGGGCGCCTTCGACTACTGCGACTGCGGCGCGGCGACGCCCAGCGAGGTGTACCGCGACCCGCTGGCCAAGGGCGGCCAGGAGATGCTGATCACCCGCCAGCGCAAGCTGTTCGCGCCCCGCGGCTTCAGCTTCGTGCAGACCAGCACCGCCATCATGAGCCCCACCGACGCGCAGCTGAAGACCGCCGCCCGCTGGGCCCTGGTGAAGGACTCCGCCGGGACGGGGTACTTCGATTCCAAGGCGATCCCGCTGGCGAGGATCATCTCCCGAGGCTAAGCCTCGGGAGATGAGTGGCTAGTGGCTAGTGGTTAGTGGCTAGTGGTGGATCAAATCCCTACGGGATTTGTTTGATTAAAGGGGAACGACAGAAGTTTTATCGCCTCTCGGTCCCCTTTTAATCAAAGAAATCCGCAAGGATTTCAACCTTCACTAGCCACTAGTTACTAGAGTGTGTTTCAAAATGCATAACGGCCCAGATTATGCAAGGAGTACGAGCGACTGAAAGGAGCGAATCACGTGTATCTGACCTATGAGGAATACCGCGGCTACGGCGGGACGCTTTCGGAGGCGGAATACCCGGTGTACGAGTTTATCGCGCGCAACCGGGTGGACTGGCTGACCAGCGGGCGCGTCGAGCACATGGCCCAGGTGCCCGGGGCGGTGAAGCTGGCCATGATGGTCATCATCCGGGCCAAGGAAGGCATGGGCTTCGAGGGGCCGGCGGAGTCGCCCAGGCTGGCCGGCTTCACCACCGATGGCTATTCCGAGCGCTACTTCGACCCCGTCCAGCAGGAGATGCTGATGGAGCGGCAGCTGCTGGAGGAGGCCCGGCGGATGCTGTACGGCGTGAAGGACGACGACGGCGTGCCGCTGCTGTACCGGGGAGTGATTTGACGTGAGGGGCTGCGACGAGAACGTGACGGTCTACAACGCCCGGGTGGACCCCGTCAGCCGGATGGAGGCGTATGTGCCCACGGTGCTGACCGGCGTCGGCTGGCACGGACGGGTCGCCTCCAGGGCGGCGGCGGGCGGCGCGCAGGCGGCCAACGGGTTCGTGCTGCGCATCCCCGA
>JAZSAA010000220.1:0-2039 GCA_045601625.1 Clostridia bacterium
CCCCGCTTTCCCCCGCGCTGATGGAGTACACCTGTCACAAGAAGGCCCCGGCCATGCTGGAGGCCGTGCGCGCCCAGGTGAAGGCGGCCCGGGGGCTGTGCGAATACGTGGAATTCACCGCCGTGGACGCCACCCGCGCCGAGAAGGACTTCCTGTGCCAGGCCATCGCCGCGGCGCTGGAGTGCGGCGCGACCCGCGTGACCCTGTGCGACACCGCCGGGGTGCTGCTGCCGGACGAGTTCGCCGACTTCGTGGCGGCGGTGCAGGCCGGCGTGCCCGCCCTGTCCGGGACCGAGCTGCTGGTGCAGCCCGGCGACGGCATGAGCATGGGCGCGGCCTGCGCGGCGGCGGCGCTGTCGAAGGGCGTCGCGGGCGTCAAGTGCGCCGCCGTGGAGGCGGGCTATCCCACCCTGCGGCAGCTGGCCAGGCTGGTGGAAATCAAGGGCGCGGCCATGGACATCGCCTGCGGCCTGCGCACCACCGAGCTGGACCGGGTGGTCGGCCAGCTGAACCGGATGCTCCAGCCCAGGGACGAGGGCCAGTCCCCCCTGAGCAACATCGCCGTGGGCGACACCGCCGGGGTCACCCTGGACGAGGGCGACGACATCGGCGAGGTCATCAAGGTGGTGCGCCAGCTGGGCTACGACCTGTCCGACGAGGACAACGCCAAGGTCTTCGAGGCCTTCAGGCGCGTGGCCCGGCGCAAGCACTTCGTGGGCACCCGGGAGCTGGACGCCATCATCGCCAGCACCGCCCTGCAGGTTCCCAGCACCTACCACATCGAAAGCTACGTCATCAACAGCGGCAACGTGATCACCGCCACCGCCAACATATTGCTGGGCCGGGGCGAGGAGAAGCTGCGGGGCGTGGGCGTGGGCGACGGCCCCATCGACGCCGCCTTCCTGGCCATCGAGCAGATCATCGGCCACCACTACGAGCTGGACGACTTCCAGATCCAGACCGTCACCGAGGGCCGCGACGCCATGGGCAGCGCCCTGGTGAAGCTGCGCTCCGGCGGAAGGGTCTACTCCGGCAACGGCATCTCCACCGACATCATCGGCGCGTCGATCCGCGCCTATATCAGCGCGCTGAACAAGATCGTTTACGAGGAGGCGTAATATGAAGCTCTCATTTTCCCTCCAATACTGGAAATCCCTCTCCTGGGCCGAGGCCGTCGCCGCGGCCATCGACGCCCGCCTTGCGGGCGTGGAGCTGTTCGACGTGAACGGCCCCGCCTTTGCCGGCAAGGACAGCCCCACCAACCCCGAGCTGGCCGCCGCCACGCGGCGGGGGCTGACCAACCGGGGCCTGTCGCTGCCCTGCGTGGACAGCGTGGGCGACTTCACCGACCAGGGCTTCGTCGAGGAGCTTTCAGAGTGCGTGCAGGTGGCGGTAAACCTGGGCGCGCCCTATGTGGGCGTGCACACCGACTGCGAAAACCAGGCCGCCTGCGTAGAGCGCATGGCGACGCTTCTCGAGGTGGTCGGCGACGCCCCCGTGACGCTGCTGATCGAGACCACCGGCGTCTACGCCGACACCGCCCGCCTGCGCGACCTGCTGAACCGCTTCGCCGACGACCGGCTGGCGGCGCTTTGGAACATGCATTCCACCTGCGTCTTCGGCGAGGACGCCGAGGCCACCATCACCAACCTGGGCGCCTACGTGCGCCACGTGCACATCCACGACTTCCGCCGGGAGGGCGATATCTACGTGCCCGAGCTGGTGGGCGAGGGCGGCCTGCCCATGCGGGATTTGATGAACGCCCTGCGCTCGGTCAACTACGACGGCTTTATTTCCCTCCAGTGGAACCCGGACTGGATCGACGGCCTTTCCGACATCGAGATCCTGCTGACCCACTTCGCCAGCTGCATGTCCCGCTTCGAGGGCACCCGCCTGAACCGCAAGCACCTGTACTGGAACAACCGCCACACCGGCCGCTGCGTCTGGAAGAAGGAGACCCTGATCGACAAGACCTTCCCCCAGGTGCTGGACACGATGGTGGAAAACTTCCCCGACCAGCAGGCCATCCGCTTCACCAC
>JAZSAA010000221.1:0-12215 GCA_045601625.1 Clostridia bacterium
CGCTCAGATTAAGAGCCAGATTGAGGTTACCACCTCCGAGTACGACCGCGAGAAGCTGCAGGAGCGCCTGGCCAAGCTGTCCGGTGGCGTCGCCGTGATCAACGTTGGCGCGGCCACCGAGGTCGAGATGAAGGAGCGCAAGCTGCGCATCGAGGACGCCCTGGCCGCCACCCGCGCCGCCGTGGAAGAGGGCATCGTGCCCGGCGGCGGCACCGCGCTGCTGAACGCCAGCAAGTCTGTGGCCAAGCTGGTCGCCGAGGCCAACGGCGACGAAAAGACCGGCGTGCAGATCATCCTGCGCGCGCTGGAGGAGCCTGTGCGCCAGATCGCCAAGAACGCCGGCGTCGAGGGCAGCCTGATCGTCGAGAAGATCAAGAGCCGCAAGTCCACCACCTTCGGCTATGACGCCGCGAAGGACGAGTTCGCCGACATGATGGAGCGCGGCATCGCCGACCCCACCAAGGTCACCCGCTCCGCCCTGCAGAACGCCGCGTCCGTGGCCGCGATGGTGCTGACCACCGAGTCCCTGGTCACCGATATCCCCGCGCCGGAACCGGCTGCCCCCGCAGGCAACCCCGGCATGGGCGGCATGTATTGATCGTTTCCCCCCATACAAGGGCGCGACTCCCACAAGAGGAGCCGCGCCCTTGGCGCTCATCAGCCGGCATAAATGAATTTTTTTATTCAAAAATGCGTTGGATTTATTAAATGATTTGAAAACGCTTGCTAATTACTAATTAATGTGTTACCATGTAGATAAGTATACTATTCACTCTCTCTGCTTCCCCTGCTGGTTCGGACAGCCACGCTGACCGCTTCCGCGCTGTTTTTAAGGAAGGGATCCGTATGAAGTATTTGCCCCAGGACAAGTTTGGAACCGGCCACACCGGCTACCAGCAGCAGGTCAAGGAAGCCAACATCAAGCGCATTTTTGACTTGGTTCGCAGCGGGAAATGCAAATCCCGCGCCGAAATCGTGCGCCACATGAACCTGAGCGCCACGAGCGTTTCCGTGCTGGTGGAGGAGCTGGCCAACCGCAAGCTGATCGACGAGACCGGCCCCGCCCAGACCTCGCTGCCCGGGCGTCGGCCCATCAGCCTGCGCCTGAACAAGAACGCCCACCACCTGGCGGTGTTCACCGTAAAGCCGGAGGGCGTCCGCTTTGCCGTACTGAGTCTGGAATGCCGCATCCTCGAGGACCGCTTCTTCCCGCTGGACTGCCACACGCTGGACGAGACCACCGCGCCGGACGCCTATATCCAGCTGTTCGACGACATCCTGCGCAACCAGTCCAAGCGCTTCAATCCCTCCCGCGCGGTGATGATCGGCGTATGCTTCCCCGGCATCTACATCGAGCAGGACCACCAGTTCCACACCGAAACGGCGCTGGGCTACCCCCTGACCGAGGAATCCATCCGCCGCTTCCAACAGCGCGTGGGCCTGTCGGTGTTCCTGTTCAACAGCACCCGCAGCATGGCCTATGCCGAGAAGAAGTACCTGGATACCGTCGATCCCGACGCGCCCGAGACCCAGAACATGATCTTCGTCGAGATTCGCGGGGGCATCCGCTGTTCGTTCATCTCCAACGGCGACATCTATCCCGGCCCCTTCAACGTGTCCGGCGAGATCGGCCACTTCACCATCGACTACAAGGGCCGGCCCTGTTCCTGCGGCAACCGGGGATGCCTGGAGCGCTATGTGAACCTGAACGCCATATTGAGCGACGCCCAGGAAGCGGCGCGAGAGGCCGGAATCGAGCCGCCGGAGAGCCTGGAGGCGCTGGCCAGGCGCTACATGGATGAGGATGTCCTGCTGGAATCCGTCAAGCAGGCGGCGCAGCTGCTGGCCTTCGGGCTGTACAGCGTCATGTGCAGCTCCGGCATGCGGCGCATCGTGCTGGGCGGCGGCATCGAAGTCATGGGCGACGGCTTCCTGCGGGAGGTCTACCACGCCCTGTGCAGCCGTACCTCGCTGATTCGCCACGTGGACCTCTCCTACGCCCAGGCCGGCCCCAACGCCGACATCCTCGGCGTGGCCGAGCACTACCTGGACAAGGTGTTTACGATTACGATGTGATGATCTATTGATCTCCTGCTCCAATTCGTCGAACACCGGCGCGCTGAAAAACTCGCCCGGGCTCATGTCCAGCCCGTCGCACAGCTTTTTGATCAGGTTGATCGTCATTTCCTTGCGCCGCCCGTCCAGCATGCTGTATACCGTGGTGGGCGTCACCCCCGACAGGCTAGCCAATTCATTGGGCCTCATCTTTCTTTACAAAACACAGAGGGCGTCGTAACGACGTCCTCTGTGTTGACACGTTTTCAGGCGCAGCTCCCGACGTATGCGCGTCGCGGTGCCTTTATGTCATGTTTACGCCACCCAGTTGGGCTTGATCACCTGGAGCACCTCGTCGTTCTCGTCCAGGAACACGACGCCCCAGTCCAGCTCGTCCTTGGTGATGGTGCCCGTCACGGCGCTGGACTCGGTGTAATCCAGCTGCTCAAAGGACACGGAATCGTTCTCGCTGAACACGACGGCGGTCTTGGCGGCGCCGCCCAGCACCACGTCGAAGTGCACCTTGTCGCCGGTCACGGGATTGTACTTGGGCTCGCCCAGCTCTTCCTCCACGGCCTCCTCTTCGGCCACCATGGGCTTGTCAAAGGGATTCTCTGCGGGCGCTTCCTCGACCTCTTCAACGGTCTCGCCCTCCTCTTCCTCGGCGGGGGCGGGAGGCGTGAAGTAGAACAGGCTTTCAATGCCGAAATCGCCTTGCAGCACGGGTACCCACTGATCCGGCTTGGTGAGATCATAGTTGGAGATCTTGTTCTCTCCGCCCGTGAAGCAGTTCAGGTCCATCAGCACATAGTAGCTCTCGTTGAATTTCAAGGAGACGGGCAGGTGCATTTCGATGCAAACGCCGCCGCCCCATTTCTTTGCCAGCAGCTCGGATTCCTGCTGGACGCGCAGCTCCACCTGATCGGGATTGGCAAAGTCGATGTCCGCGATTTCGCCGGTGGAATCGTACAGGTGCGCATGGCCCTCGCCCAGCTCGATGTCCTCGCGGGGCAGGTAGATCTCCAGCACGTTGCAGAAATAATTCACCGGGAGCTTCGCGCTGGGATAGGTATAATCGTAGCCCATCTCCTTGGTCAGGTCGATCTTGGGCACGCCCGGCAGGGGCTGATCCGGCCCGAGGCCGTCGGCCCATTCGGCCGCGAGCGCGCTGGAAGCGCAGAGCAGGCATACCAGAACCACCGCAAACAGTTTCTTCATTCAAACGTCTCCCCTTCCCGTATTTTACGACCCACCACCACAAATCTTCCATTGCGGTGACGCGCACGGTCGCAGGTTGTCAAAGTGATGAATTCGTCGCCAAATTCCCGTTCGATGCCGGTATCGTAGAGCTGGTTCGCTTCGATCTCCGCCAGCCAGCGGTCCGCGTCGATCTTGTAATCGATGATCGCGTTGTAGCGGAAGCCCGTTTCGTCCTCATCGTAGTCGGCAGAGTAGAAGCAGGCGAAGATCACAAAGATCTTGCGCTCCATCAGCGTGTCGAACTCGAGGAACGGGTGCTTTTCCCAGTAGCTTTTGACGCGATACTGGGGCAGGCCGCCGAACATGGTGCCGTTCTTCATGTGGTGGCCGCTGACGACCAGGTTGTAGCTGGGCGTGTACGGATCGCACAGCACGTCCAGTATGATCTGGCCGTTGATGTTTTCCTCCCCGTAGAAATCGTGGGTGAGGTAATACTCGCCGTCCTCAGCCTGGACCACCGGATAGTCGATGACCGTATCGGGAATGCTGATCCAGCCCACCAGGTCGCTGTTGAGGGCGTAGATGTCCTTCAGCTCCGGCAGCATGGCCGACTCGTCCAGCGCCACCTTTTCCTTCAGCGCGTAGGGCAGCGGCCCGTTGCGGATGGATCGGTCAGGCGTGGGCGTGGGCGCGACGGTCGGTCCGCCCTTCGCCTTCTTCGGCTCCGGCGTGGGCGAGGGCGTCGCGGCATAGTACTTGCCCAGGTCCCAATAGTTGGGTTCCCGCGTCGGCTCCGGCGTCGGCGTCGGTTCAGGGGTCGGCACAGCCGGCGCCTGCGCGCCGTCGTTCGCCCCATCGGCGGCGTTCGCGGCGTTCCCCTGGTTTGCGGCGCCTTCCTCCGCTCCGCCGACAGTATCCTCCGGCGGGCCTCCCGGACCCTCGGACGAATCCGCCCGGTCCGCGCCGTCCGCCGTGGATGTTCCGGTCACTGTCCCGTCCCCGGGAGCGGCGTCATCGCCGCCTTCACCGGCGAAGGTCCCGTCCGCGCCATCCGACGCGGCGGCCTCCCCGCCCGGTTCTTCCGTGCGCCGCACGGGGAACACCGGGTACAGGCTTCCGTCCTGCGACGCCTCCATCTGGTTCTGACGCGCCTGCTGGCGCATCTGGGCCAGCGTCTCCATGTCGTTGTCGTTCTTCTCCTGCGCCTGATGGTAACGCAGCGGATAGGACAGCGCCACCCCCAGGCAGACCACGGCGAGGACCACCAGCAAAACACGCGCGATTCGCATATCTGATTCCCTTTATCCATCTTCCGGCGCGGGCGCAATGCCGACGCCGGTCACGCTGCAAGCGACAGTCAAAATCATATCGCTTAACATTATACCATCAGTTTTTACTTTTCGCAACCACAAAGTTGAACTGAATAGTACATTCATCGTAAAATAAAACTATATTCCCGCGGCGATTCCGCGCCGCAATCTCCAGCCTCCGCCCCTTCGGCTACAGGCTGGCCCGCAGGACGTGAAAGCCCGACGCGCGGTCCACGGTCTCAGCCCGGGCATAGATCTCCTTCAGGTACTTCAGCGCCGACGGCGCGCCCTGCTGCTTGCGGATGACGACATACAGCGCCCCGTCCGGCGTCAGGTAGTCCTGAGCCTGGGCAAACAGGCCGTAGATGACCGCCTTTCCGGCGCGTATGGGGGGATTGGTGACAATGGCGTCGAAGCATCCCTCCACTGCGGCGAAGCCGTCGCCCTGGAGCACCGTGGCCTTTACGCCGTTTTCGGCCAGGTTGCGACGCGCAAGCTCGACAGCGCGGCTGTTGATGTCGGTCATGACGATCTCCAGCTCCGGCCAGCGCTTGCCCAGCGCCACGCCCACCGCGCCCCAGCCGCAACCCAGGTCCAGCACCCGGCCCGAAAGCGGCGGCAGCGCGTCCAGCAGCACCTCGGTGCCCCGGTCCAGCCCGTCCCGGGAGAACACCCCGGCGTCGGTGATAAAGGTCAGCGCGTTCCCCAGGGCGTTCACCGCCACACGCCGTTCTTCGTGGGCGGAATTAGGGTTTTCAGTATAGTAATGGTCAGGCATATTGACTCCTTGCTTCCGTTTATTTTCGTTGTTTACCCCGTAGCGGCGGCGCCTGCGCCGCCATCGCCCATCCCTGCGTTTCGACAGCTCAGAGCCGGCACGCATCCTTCAGCGCGGCCACCTCGTCCCCGGTCAGGTGACGCCACGCCCCCGGCTCCAGGACGGGATCGAGCGCAAGGGGGCCGATGCGCAGGCGCTCCAGCGCAGTAAGCGGGTGGCCGACGGCGGCGAACATGCGCTTGACCTGGTGGAACTTGCCCTCCGTGAGCGTGACGTCCGCCGTGGAGCCGTCGTCCCCGGTCTCCAGCAGGATCAGCCGGGCGGGCTTCGCCGTGAAATCGGAGAGGGCGAGGCCCCCGGCGAAGGCTTCCACCTCGGCCTGCGTCAGCCGTCCCTCGCAGCGCGCCCGGTACAGCTTCTCCGCCTTCCATTTGGGGGAGATCAGCCGGTGGGCCAGCTGGCCGCCGGTGGTCAGCAGCACCAGCCCGGTCACGTCCCGGTCCAGCCGGCCCACCGGTCCCAGGCCCCTGCGCCGCAGCGGCGGGGGCAGCAGGTCGAGCACCGTGGGCAGACGGCGGTCCTCCGTGGCCGTGAGCACGCCCGCGGGCTTGTGGACCATGATGTACAGCGCCCTCGCCTCCACCGGCGCCGCGCCGTCGACGCGCACCTGTTCGGGCTCCACCTGCATGGTCCCGTCCCGGACCGGCTGCCCGTCCACCCGCACGCGCCCCGACGCGATCGCCCTGCGCGCCTCGCTGCGCGTCAGTCCCGTCAGCGCCACCGCCTTGTCCAACCGCACGCCGGCACACTTCCTTTTTTCCAGATTTTTCCAGTCGAGCAATCGCAACTGTTCAGAAAAATGTCACGTCTTATTAGCGCAAAATGATGGATATACGCCGCGTTTGCAGCTATAATCATTATCATCATGCACCATCGGCGCGCCCTTGCGCCGACGCTACAAGTATAAGGCCAGACAGGCGCCAAGTCAAGACAGGAGGGACGGTTTGTGAATCGCAATTCAGGGAAAGCGGGAAGCAGGAAGCCCAACCGCCACGTCGACCCGCGGGCCGCGAAGCGCGTCCCAACCCACCACAGGAAGCGTCGCAGGCGCAGGCAGAGCAGCCTTCTGCCGGCGGTGCTGTTCACGCTGGGCATGCTGGCGATCATCGTACTGGCCGTCAGGCTGCTGCCCCGGCCCGAAGCGAACGTGCCCGCGACCAGCGAGGTGCAGGCCCGCGCCCATGTCGATATGGGCACCGCAGACAGGCAGGCCGACGAAGCGCCTGTGATCACGCTGGCGCCGCTGGCGACGCCCGAAGCCACTCCGGAACCCACGCCCGAGCCCACCCCGGAGGTCACCCCGGAGCCGACGCCCGAGCCCACCCCCGAAATCACCCCCGAGCCCACACCCTTCGAATACCTGCCTGTGATCCACAACGCCGAGACCGACTCGAAGAAGATCGCCATCACCGTGGACGACTGCTATCAGGTCAACAACCTGGAGCGCATCGTGAAGGTCGCGGAGAAAGCCGGCGGGAAGCTGACGCTGTTCCCCGTGGGCGAGACGCTGTCCAAGGAGGGCATGCCGAAGCTGCTGAAGCGCTGCGCATTCGACCTGGGCTTTGAGATCGAGAACCACACCTACACCCACTCCCGCATCTTCCGCATGGCGGACGACGATATGGCCGCGGAGATCTGGAAGCAGGACGCCGCGCTGGACCAGGCCCTGGGCATGCACTACCAGGAGCACTTCCTGCGCCTGATGGGCGGCGACGGCGACACCGACCCGCGCATCCACAGCTACCTGAAGAAGCTGGGCTACCTGGGCATCGCCAACTGGAGCGTGTCCGGCTCGGATTCGGACATGAAGCACATCCGCGCCTCCCTGGCCCCCGGACAGGTGTACCTGTTCCACTGCACCGACCCGGACACCAAGAAGCTGGAGGAGTTCATCCCCTGGGCGGTGTCGAAGGGCTACAAGCTGGTGACGCTGAACGCGCTGTTCAACCTGCCGGACAACGAGACCTCGGCCCAGGCCGACAGCGCCATGCCCCAGCCCGATTACGGCGTGGACGACCACCACACCCTGGTCGAGGGGGAATACACCTGGGTGGCCCTGCAACTGCAGGAAAGGCTGCGCGCCATGGGCTACCTGGTTATGGACGGTCCCTCCACCGGCTACTACGGGCCGCAGACCGCGAAGGCCATCGCCGCCTTCCAGAAGGACCACGGCCTGCCCGTCACCGGCAAGGCCGACCTCGAAACCCAGCAGAAGGTGCTGGAGGGATGACAAAAGAAGGAGCTGTATCAAACAGTTGTAGGGGCGCCGTTGCGGCGCCCGCCCGGGTACGAAACAGGTCGTTGAACCCGGCGGGCGGCGCAGCGCCGCCCCTGCAATTGTATATCCTTCGTATGTTTATGCCTTTTGACACGGCCCCTTCTTTTGCCGTTTCCAGGCGAACAGAGGCGTAACGGCGACGCTGCCGGTTTCCCATCTATCAACGGTCAGGCACGCGCTCAACCCGTATACGTCGACCAGTCGATCTCGGTGACGACACCGGTCCCGTCCACCCACACGTTGATGCAGGAATCGTGGCCCTTGGGATCGGTGAACAGGGAGGCCGCGGTGGCCCTGTGCTCATAGGTGAAGCCGTTCATCGATTCCATGTAGTCCAGCCCGGCGGCGTTCAGGCAGGCCCTGGCGGCGCTTTCGTCCATACCCACGTATACGCCGTACACCTCGTAGCCCGGGCCGTATACCACGATGTTCTCCACCTGCTGGTTGCCCGCGAGGATCAGGGCGTCGTCGAAGTACTGATAGGGCGCTTCGGATTCCACCTGGCGGTAGGAGATCAGGCCGATTTCGTTGGCCGCCTCCACCAGGTTTTTCAGGTAGTAGCCGGAGAGCTCCACGGTCCTGGCCGGAACGGTCGATTTTTCCGGCGCTTCCCCTCCCTTTGCCGGTTCGTCCAAGGGAGCGCCGGCGTCGAACAGTATGCCCCGGCCCTCCGGCGCCTGGGTGGGCGCGGCGGTCACGGCTTTCCCCGCTTCGGCATCCCCGCCGATCAGCTCGGCGTAGCGCCCGGAGACCCATCCCTCCTTCTTGCCGTTGGAGATCCTGTACCAGGTCACGTTCCGCTCGTCCACGCGGGTTTCGCCCAGGTATTCAAAGGTCTTGCCGGCGGACAGTATGGCCACCGTCTCGTAATCCAGGCCCGGGCCTCTGCGCAGCCAGACGTCGCCGGTGGTGCGCACCTCCGCCAGCGCAAGGGCCATAAGCATCAGCGCGGCGGCCACCGCCGCAATCCTGATAACTCGGTTTTTCATCGATATGTACCCCCTGCATGTTCTGCATTCGTTCACACAAGCCATTTCAGTATATTCAGTATAGCATCGGCCCCCGCCGTGTCAACCGGATGCCGCAAGAATTCACAGCCGCGTTGCAATTTATTTCCGGGTTCGGTATATTTTGCGAGAAAAGGGCCAACATAAGAGCATCACGCCGGAGCACCGGCTGAGATAAGGAGATGTCAATCATGCTGGACCGCATATCCCTGTTGCTGAGCATCATCGGCGGCATCAACTGGCTGCTGGTCGGCCTGTTCCGCTTCGGCCTGGTGGCCTACCTCTTCGGCGGACAGGCGGCGACCATCAGCCGCGTGATCTACACCATCGTGGGCATAGCCGCCCTGTGGTGCATATCCCTGCTGTTCCGCGAGCGCGTGGGCGAGCCCGACGGCGACATGTGATGAAACCCGGCGGGACGAATCCCGCCGGTACATAGCCCCTCGCTGTATTGGACGCGCGACGTGAGGAAAGAGTTCATGATGTATGGGTAAAAAAACAGCCGGCATGGCCGACTGTTTTTTGCCCATATATCATGCGTCCGTCAGGTATGCTTCGATCACCGCGGCGTGAACGGCGGCGGCGGCGACGGGGGCCTGTTCGTCGGGCAGGAAGGCGGTGTTGTGCAGCGGCAGGGGGCAGCCCGCGCCGATGTGGTAGAAGCTGCCGGGCTTTTCCATCAGGAAGTAGCCGAAATCCTCGGTGGTCATGGTGGGCTTGTCGATCACGTGTACCCGGTTCCCGCCCAGCAGGCCCCGGGCGGCGCGCTCGACCAAGGCGGTCATGGCGTCGTCGTTCACCACGCCGGGGTAGCTCTCCCGGAGATTCACCTCCGCCGTCGCGCCCCAGGCCGCCATGACCTCGTCCATGGCAACGCGGAACAGGCGCTTCAACTCCGTCCGGGCCGCGGGCCCGAGGGTGCGGATGATGCCCTCGAACTCCGCCGTGTCCGCCAGGGCGTTCATCACCGCGCCGGCGTGGAAGGACCCCACCGACAGCACGGCCCGTTCGCCCGGCAGCTGTTTGGGCAGGTCGATCAGGCGGCTCACCAGCGCCGCCGCCGCGCCCAGGGCGTCGATGCCCTTCTCCCGCTCGGCCCCGTGGGCGCTGACGCCCCTGACGACGATTTTAAAGGTGTCTGAGGCGGCGTAGAACTTGCCGTAGCGCACGCCCACGTGTCCCACGGGCAGGTCGGGGGACACGTGGGCCCCGAACACCGCGTCCACGCCCTCCAGCGCCCCGGCGTCGATCATCCGCTGCGCCCCGCCCCGGCCCTCCTCGTCGGGCTGGAACAGGAACACCACGCTGCCCTTCAGGCTCTGGCGACGGTTCGCCAGCAGCCGCGCCGCGCCCAGGGCCGCGGTCATGTGCACGTCGTGGCCGCAGGCGTGCATCACCCCCGGATTCCGGGAAGCGAAGTCCGCGCCGGTGACCTCCGTCAGCGGCAGGGCGTCCATGTCCGCCCTCAGCGCCGCCACCGGCCCCGGCAGCGCGCCGTCCAGCCGCCCCACCACCGCCGTATCCAGCAGCCGCCGGGTGGGAATGCCCCAGCCCTTCAGCGCCGCCTCGATCCGTTCCGCGGTATGAAACTCACGGTTCCCCAGCTCCGGGTCCATGTGAAAAGTCCGGCGCAGTTCGGTGAGTTCGGGGGCGATGCTTTGGGCTTCGATCAAGTAATTCGGCATGCTCTGCTCCTTTGATAAATTATGATTTGTCGGGGTGTTTCGTATATCGAAGCGCCGTTGGAATTCGATACGTACAGGTCCTTCGACTCCGCTGACGTTCCGCTCAGGATGACAGCGTTACCCGGCGTTTGTCATCCTGAGCGGAGCCTTGCGGTCAGCAAGGCGCAGTCGAAGGACCTGTATGATTCGATTACATACATCAGCCCTATATCAGTAGTTACAGTTTTCTCAGCGCCGCCTCAAGCGCCGTCTTCTGGCTGGTGCCGGCGTCCACCTGCTTGATGACCTTCGCGGGGCAGCCGGCGACTACGGCGTTGTCGGGCACGTCCTCGATGACGATGGCTCCGGCGGCGACCACCGCGCCCTTGCCCACGTGCACGCCCTCGATCACCACGGCGTTCGCGCCGATGAGCACGTTGTCCTCGATGATCACCGGCGTGGCGGAGGCCGGCTCGATCACCCCGGCCAGCACCGCGCCCGCGCCTACGTGGCAGTTTTTGCCCACGGTGGCCCGGCCGCCCAGCACCGCGCCCATGTCGATCATGGTGCCATCGCCGATGATCGCGCCGATGTTGATGATCGCGCCCATCATGATCACGGCGTTCTTGCCGATGGTCACCTGCTCGCGGATCACCGCGCCGGGCTCAATGCGGGCGGGCACGGCCTTCATGTCCAGCAGCGGCACGCCGCTGTTGCGCCGATCGTTTTCGATGACGATGTCCTCGATGTTGTCCCGGTTTTCCTCAATGATGGACGCCAGCTTGGCCCAGTCGCCGAACACGATCTTGTCCCCCGCGCCGAACACCTTCGCGTCACCGTAGTCGATGGGGGCCTTTTCCTTGATATACAGCTTCACCGGGGTCTTCTTTTCCGAATTGGCGATGTAATTGATCAGATCCTGCGCGTTCATTCGGTTCACCTCACTCTATGATGCTTCTCATGTCGTACATGCCCGGGGCCTTGCCCGCGATGAACGCCGCCGCAGCCAGCGCGCCCTGGGCGAACAGGGACCGGTTCTCGGCCTCGTGCTTCAGGGTGATGGTCTCGCTGCCGGTGGCGATGATGATCTCGTGGACGCCCACCTCGTTGCCCAGGCGCAGCGAGTGGATGCCGATCTCCTTCTTCGTGCGCTTGCCGTTCTCGTGGCGGCCGACGACGAACTCGGCCTCGGGCCGAGCTTCCCTGATCCTGCGCGCCAGCAGCAGCGCCGTGCCGCTGGGCACGTCCAGCTTCTGGTTGTGGTGCTTCTCGATGATTTCGATATCCGCGTCCGGGAACACCGCCGCCGCCTTCTTCGCCAGGTCCGCCAGCAGCGCCACGCCCAGGGACATGTTCGCCGACAGGAACACCGGCACCGCCTTCGCCGCGGCTTCGATCAGCGCCAGTTCCTCCTTCGTCTGGCCCGTGGTGGCAATGATCACGGGCAGGTTCCGCCTGACGCAATAGGCCGTCACCTGGGCCGTGGCCGCGTGGTTGGAAAAGTCGATGACCACGTCCGCGGGGCCCTGGTATTCGTCCAATGTCCGCAGGCCCTCGCCTGCCTCGTAGCCGAAATCCACCCGGGCGACCACGCTGTGGCCGCCTGCCGCGGCGGCCGCGTCCACGATCCGCCCCATGCGCCCCTTCGCGCCGTTGATGATGATGTTCATAGTATATTCAGCCTCCGTAATGCTTCTGTGGTTCGGGGGAATACAGCCGGGAAAATTCTGATTTGTCGCGGGGCGACAAATCAGAATTCAGTATTTAGTATTTAGCATTTAGTGGTTAGTGGAGGAGGAAATCCTTGCGGATTTCTTTTGATTTAAGGACCAAGAAACGTTGTAATCTCTGCCGTTTCCCTAT
>JAZSAA010000222.1:0-3157 GCA_045601625.1 Clostridia bacterium
ATTTGTTTGATTATAAGGAAACGGTAGAGGCTTCAACGTTTCTTGATCCCTTGAATCAAAAGAAATCCGCAAGGATTTCCTCCTCCACTAACCACTAAATGCTAAATACTAAATACTGAATTCTGATTTGTCGCCCCGCGATAAATCAGAATTTTTTTTCCCCAACCTTCATTTGACATTTCCCCAAATGGGTGTATATTGGAAGCGTGTTTATACCGGAACAGGAGGTCGAGCATGGTTACCGACCGGATGAAATGGTTTACCAAGGGGCTGGGGGCCGGCATTCCCATCATGCTGGGGTACTTTGCGGTGTCCATCGCGCTGGGCATATCGGCGCGGAACGCGGGTATGACCGCGCCCCAGGCGACCCTCGCCAGCGCGCTGATCATGGCCTCGGCGGGGCAGTACATCGGCTTTACGCTGATCGCCGCCGGAGCCAGCTACCTTGAGGTGATGGTGATGGAGGCCATCGCCAACGCCCGCTACCTGCTGATGTCCTGCGCGCTGTCGCAGAAGGTGGACCCGGCCCTGCCGCTGCGCCACCGGATGCTGATGGGGCTTTGGATCACCGACGAGATCTTCGGCGTGTCCGTGTCGGTGGAGGGGCGGCTGAACCCGTATTACGTCTACGGCATGGCCGCCGTGGCCACCCCCGGCTGGGCGCTGGGCACGCTGACGGGCGTGGTGCTGGGCAACGCGCTGCCGGCGCGGGTGGTCAGCGCGCTCAGCGTGGGCCTGTTCGGCATGTTCATGTCCATATTCGTGCCCCCGGCGAAGCAGAACCGGGTGATCGCCGCGCTGGTGGTGGTCAGCTTCGCGGCCAGCTGGGCCTTCAGCGCCCTGAGCTGGTTCGACGGCATCTCCTCGGGCATGAAGATCATCATACTCACCGTGGTCATTTCCCTGGGCGCGGCGCTGCTGTTCCCGGTGAAGGAGGAGGGCGCGCATGAAGCATAACGTCTACCTGTACATACTGGGCATGTGGCTGGTGACCTACCTGATCCGCGTGCTGCCGCTGACGCTGATCCGCCGCCAGATCACCAACCGGACCGTGCGCTCGTTTTTGTACTACGTGCCCTACGTCACCCTGGCGGTGATGACCTTCCCCGCCATACTCACCGCCACCCAGAGCCCCGTATCCGGCGCGCTGGCCCTGGCCGCGGGCCTGATCCTCGCCTGGCGGGGCGGCAGCCTGTTCCAGGTGAGCGTCGCCTGCTGCGCGGTGGTGTTCCTGGCGGAGCTGGTGATATGCCGATGACCACGCTCCAGGACATCATCGACAGATCGAAGCGCATCGTCTGCTTCACCGGGGCGGGGGTGTCCACGGCCAGCGGGATACCGGACTTCCGCGGCGCGGAGGGGCTGTTCTCGGAGGAATGGGAGGGGCTGACGCCGGAGATGATTCTCAGCCAATCCTTTTTCTTCCTGCACCCGGAGCGGTTCTTTGAATTCTACCGGGCGCGGATGCTGTACCCCGACGCCGAGCCCAATGCCGCCCACCGGACGCTGTACGCGCTGGAAAGGGCGGGGAAGCTGCGGGGCGTGGTCACCCAGAACATCGACGGGCTTCACAAGAAGGCGGGGAACCGGCTGGTGTACGAGGTGCACGGCAGCGTGTGGGAAAACTACTGCATGGACTGCAACGCCTTTTACGGCCTGGAGAAGGTACTCAATTCGGAGGGCATCCCCCGGTGCGAGCGCTGCGGGGGCGTGGTGAAGCCCTGGGTGGTGCTCTACGGCGAGGCCCCGGACAAGTACACCTGCATGGGCGCGTGCCGGGAGATCTCGAACTGCGACACGCTGATCGTGGCGGGCACGTCGCTGTCGGTGGCGCCCGCGGCGTCCTTCCTGGAATACTTCCACGGCCGGCGCCTGGTGGTCGTCAACCGGGAGCCGACCCCCGCCGACGAAGGCGCGGAGCTGGTGATCCGCGGGGACGTGGCGGAAGTGATGGGCGCGATAAAAGGGTATGCCTGAATAAGCATACGAAGGAAATGCAGTTGCAGGGGCGGCGATGCGCCGCCCCTGCAGTTGTTTTATACTGCGATATTCT
Source organism: Clostridia bacterium (assembly GCA_045601625.1). GTDB lineage: Bacteria > Bacillota > Clostridia > Christensenellales > Aristaeellaceae > UBA2862. The sequence goes on from JAZSAA010000222.1 coordinate 2,054, forward strand.
TTTTGGGCCAGCCCCTTTTTGGATTGGCCGGCGACCATTGAACCATCCCTAGAGTGTGTTTCTAAATGCCAGGAGATGCAGTTTCGAGTGGATTTGACTGCATTTCAAGGCGATTTTCCGCAGGCTTAGTGGGGCTAAGACAAGGGAAATCAACGCAGAAATGCAGTCAAAGACGCCGAAAATGCACTTCTGGCATTTTAGAAACACACTCTAATCCCTGCCCCCGGCTGCCAGCACGATGGCGCTGAACGGGGGCGCTTTGTATTTCAGCGTGCCGTTTTCGACGACGCCGGCGGGGGCGGGGGCGTCGGTGAAGCCGTCGGCGGTGGTTTGCAGGCGGCGGACGACGTGGGCGGCGTCGGGGATGCCGGCGTCCCGCAGGGGGAGCTCCAGCGCCATGGGCCTGGGGGTGTTGTTGCAGACCACGACGGCGCACACTTCGGCGTCGAAGCGGGCGTAGGCGATGTAACCGTTGCCCGCCATCAGCGGCTTCAGGCTGCCGTGGCGCAGCACGGGCAGGGCGTCCCGCAGCCGCGCCAGGGCCTGGTGCAGCTCGATCAGGCCCCTGTCCTCCCGGCCCCAGGGGTAGGTGCGGCGGTTGTCCGGGTCGGTCCAGCCCACCAGGCCGGCCTCGTCGCCGTAGTAGATCGTGGGCGCGCCGGGCCAGGTCATCTGGACCACCGCGGCCTCCCGGAACACGCCGGGCTTGATGTCCTCGCCGGCGGCGTCGCTGCCCGCGGTGTGCAGCCGGCCCACCCGGCCGTTGGTGCGGGTCATGAAGCGGCTGTGGTCGTGATTGCTGAGCTGGTCCATGGCGCAGTACAGCGACGGCGTGGGCAGCCGGGACATGGCCGCCAGTATGCCCTCGAAGAAGGCGGGACCGTTCTGGTACAGGTCTTCCCGGCGGTAGTCGGAGTGCTTCTCCACGCCGGTGAAGAAGTGGGAGAGGGGGTCCATGAAGGCGTCGTAGTTCATCACGGTGTCCCACTCCTCGCCGCCCAGCCAGGGGGAGGGGTCGCCGTAGTGCTCGGCGATGATCAGGATATCCGGGTTGACGGCCTTCACCCGGCGGCGGAACTCCTTCCAGAACAGGTGGTTGAAGGC
>JAZSAA010000223.1:0-3104 GCA_045601625.1 Clostridia bacterium
TAGTCCCAGATGTGCCGGGGCTCCCGGCGCAGCAGGTAAACGTCCCGGAAGATGCCGGAGGTGCGGAACTTGTCCTGGTCCTCCAGGTAGGTGCCGTCGCACCACTTCAGCACCAGCACGGCGATGGTGTTCTCGCCGGGACGCACCAGGCTGGTGACGTCGAACTCGCTGGTGGAGTGGGAGATTTGGCTGTAGCCCACAAAATTGCCGTTGATCCACAGGTAAAAGCAAGAATCCACGCCCTCGAACACCAGCGTGCGGACGCCGGGCAGGTCGTCCAGCTGGAAATGGCGCATGTACAGCCCGCAGGGGTTCTGCGCCGGCACATAGGGCGGATCGTAGGGGATCGGATAGCGCACGTTGGTGTACTGGCTGCGGTCGTAGCCGTGCATCTGCCATACCGAGGGCACGGGGATGGATTTCATCGGCTGGCTCTCCGACAGGAAATCCTCCGGCAGGTCCGCGACGCTGTCGAAGTAGCGGAAGCGCCACCGGCCGTTCAGCGAGGTGAAGCGATCCGATTCGGTTCGGATGTCCCGCCGCGCCGCGTCCCCCTGGGAATAGGGCACGTAATAGGCCCGGTTGGGCAGCGTATTGACGTGCAGCGTATGCAGATCCTGATAGTAACCCGGCAGCTTCATGGTCGTCATTCCCCTCTCAAACGGTCATTGGATGTAGGTCATCGTCGCGCCGGACAGCTCCACGTAGTCGCCCGGCTCCAGCGCCAGCTCGGTCTCCCCGTGCAGCACCTCGAACTTGATCAGCTCTTCCTTGCCCGAGCCCACGATGCCCGTATAGACGCTGTAGCTGGACAGCGGCGCCTTGTCCGTCACCGACACGAGGTATCGGCCCTCGGGCAGCTGCCTGCCCACCAGGTAGGCCCCCTCGCCCACCGCGCCGTTCTCGTCCATCAGCGAGGGCTCTGCGCCAAGGGGCCAGGCCCGCACCTCGGAAAAGGTGACCCAGGTGTTGCGCACCAGGTGAACGTCCGCCTGCCCGCTGATCAGCTTGTGCAGGATCAGCGGGTCCTCCGAACCCTTTCCGGCACGGACGACGACGCTGGCGAACATGGCGTTTTCCCGCTCCTGGACGGCGTAGTCCCCCACCGGCAGGTCGGAGCCCACCAGGTAGGTGCCGTCCTCGTAAAACCCGACGCCGCCCTCGGCCTCCTTCTCCTCGATGGCCTCGTCCAGTTGGGCGCGAAGGGCGTACAGCTCGGCGATCGACAGGGTGGAGAAGTCGTAATCCTGCCAGGCCCGGGCGCTGCAGCCAACCGCCGGGATCAGCAGCGCCAGGAAGCATATCCAAAGTCTGCGCATACGCAAACCTCCATATTATAATGATATCAATAATATACACGAACGGGCGCAAGTTGTCAACGGGGGCAATATTAACAAGCCGGACCCGTCCGACGCGGGACGGGTCCGGCTTGTCTGTGGGCTGTTCTATTCCTGTATGACCACCGTGGTGCCCTCTGGGCAGTTGTCGTAGATCCACTTGACCTCCTTCTGCTTCATGCGGATGCAGCCATGGGAGGCCGGGTGGCCAAGGCCGCCGTCGCCGGGGCGGTCGCCGATCTTGCTGACGGTGTTGGAGTGGAACAGCACGCCGCCCACGATGTGGTAGGCCCACTTGGCGTAGCAGCCGAACTCCTTGAAGTAATACCACTCGTTGCCGGTCTTGCCGCCGGCCTGGTAGGTGCCCAGGGGCGTGGGGGTCTCCTTCTTGCCGGTGGCGCAGGTGAAGGTGTGGATGGGCCCTTCATACTTGGAGCCGTTCCACTGCATCACGCGGATCTTCTGCTCGGAGACGTCCACCACCAGCTTGTAGGGGAACACGTACTCCTCGCTCTCCACCGCCCGGTTGGAGAACAGCAGCTCCTGGGTGGTCCGGTCCGCGACGCCGGTCTCCGGCAGGTCGTTCTTGCGCTGGAAGTACTTCAGCCCCAGCACAGACATGTCGCCGAAGTTGCCGTCGGCACCGTAGACGTATTTCAGCTGGTGCAGCCGGGTCTGGACCCGCAGGGCGTCCTCGTTCTCGTCGCCCCGGTTCACGTCCCTGCGGTACAGCGTGAAGGACTTTTCGCCGTTCACGTACTCCATCAGCGCCGGAGTGACTACGTCGTTGGTGCGGTCGAGCTCGGCCTGGTCCACCAGCGGCCGGTCCATGATCACGGGCATGTCGGAAAACTTGCCCTCGGGGTTCGGCGTCGCCGTGGGCGCCGGGGTGGGCGTGGTGCCGAAGGCCGGGTCCAGCAACATCATGTAGTGCTTGAAATCCCTTATGGCGTTGGAGGTGCCCGTGCCGGTCAGGCCGTCGATCTTGCCGCCATAGAAGCCCCACAGGCCCAGTATGGTCTGTATGCGGGTCAGGTCGCCGCCGAAGGCCGCGTCGTCGGAGGAGGGCAGCACCAGGGTGGATACGTCCGAATACAGCTTCCGCTGGGTCTCGGTGTCCGCCACGCCGGTCTCGGGGAGGTTGTTGTTGCGCTGGAAGGCCAGCACGGCCTTCTCGGTGCTCTCGCCATAGCTGCCGTCCGCGTTGTCGCCCAGGTAGCCCAACTCGATCAGGCGGTTCTGCAGAAACACGATGTGGGCGGCGCTGTCGTCGCCGTCCCGGTCCCCGGGCCGAAGGGTGGGATAGCTGGCGCTGTCGGTGGCGCTGGCTGAGGAAGAAGCGGTGTCCGACGGCACGTCGCTGCCGAACAGGGCCTCCTGCCCGGAAATGGCAAGGCCCGCCTGGGGCAGCGCGGCCGCAAGCATCAGTATCGTCATCATCGCGCACAGTATGCGTCGCATCTATGTAAGCACCTCCACAGTGTCATTGTCTGCCTCTATTATAGCTTTGCCCCGTGCGATAAGCATGGCGATTTTTTTAAATTTCTGGGAAGTATTATCTCTCCCCCGCCTCCGTCGTCGGGGCGACGACCACGCTGCCCGCCTCGATCACGGCATACCGGCAGCCGGAGAGGGTCAGGGCGATAAGGAAGAGAAGGAGTAAGAGTTTTCTCATGTTTAAGGTCACCTGCTTTCCTTTTGGGAGGAAGGTAAATTCTGATTTGTCGGGCTGACGCCCGTTTGAAGGGGGACAGGTCCCCCTTCAAT
>JAZSAA010000224.1:0-6087 GCA_045601625.1 Clostridia bacterium
CTGGTCGGCGTCAACGACGGGCTCCAGCCAGTGCTGATCGGCCTCGCCGCGAAGGAAAGCTGCGCGCGGGGCGGCGCACCGGTGAAGGTCGCAAACTCTGCCCATAACGACTGAAACCATCCATGATTCCCTCGAATATTGCACAGTTCTGCTGACGCAGGAGGGGCAAGAGAAATGAAGCACCCTTTCAACCGCATGACGGATGAGCAAAGGATCTCCGCCTTTCGGGTCATGCTCAACAACGCCGCCTCTGCCGTTTTCCTCGGCGGCGCCGGCGTGTCCACGGAGAGCGGCATCCCCGATTTCCGCAGTAAGGACGGTCTGTATCATAAGACTGAGAAAAGGTTTGCAAAATACCAGCCGGAGTATCTCCTGAGCTGTGAATGCCTGTGGAATGAGCCGGATGTGTTCTTTGATTACTATCGCAGCCATCTGGACGCAAGATCTGTAGAACCCAACGCGGCCCACAAAATCCTCGCTCAATGGGAGAAGGAAGGCCGTCTGACCGGCGTCGTCACACAGAACATCGACGGGCTGCACCAGAAGGCAGGGAGCGTCAACGTCCAGGAGATCCACGGGACGACGTGGAAAAACCACTGTACCGTCTGCAACGCCGCATATAGCGTAGATTTCATCTTTGAGCGCACAGGTAAGCCGAAGTGTCCGAAATGCGGCGGCATGGTACGCCCGGACGTGACCCTGTATGGAGAGTTCCTGCCCAAGGAAGCCCATGATCATGCGCGGCGTATGATCCGCAATGCCGACCTGTTGATCATCGGCGGCACATCACTGCAGGTCGGCTCTGCCGCAGGGTTAGCCCGTCAATTCAACGGCGGACATCTGGTCATCATCAACAAGAGCAAAACGCTGATGGACGGGGAAGCCGATCTCGTCCTCCACGACAGCATCGGGAAAGTGTTGACGGAAGTGGATTCACAGCGATAGTCAGATATTGAGGCATTCTTGAAAACTGTCATCCCCGGCTTCGGCTGGGGGTTTGTTTCATTTTGGCCTCTTTTCCCATGGTTTGCAAAAACCAGTTGAAACTCAGCACCGATTGGGGCGTTACCTTCGAATTTCCGCAATGCCGATTGGCACGATCAGCACGTGATTCGGCCTTGATATTGAAGCTGCTATGCATTATAATGGTAAGTGCTTACTAACATATTGAGCACGCATCCAAACTCAGCGAGGTATCTGCAATGAAAAATCGGCTATTCAGAATCGACTCCGACGGCTTTAACGGAGCATGGTATCCGGCCTCCGACAAAAGCAATAAAGGAATGATCATCATGCTCGGCGACAGCTCGGAGGACCGCATGGCAAGGTCCGGGGCGAAATGGCTGAATCAGCAAGGCATCCATGTGATGGCCATGTCGCCGGACAAGAAGGATTACGGCCACCACAATTATCCTCTGGAGCGCTTCGGAAAGGCAATCGCTTTTATGAAGGCGCAGGGGTGCGAAAAGCTCGGGGTCGTCGGCGCTTCCACCACCGGGATGATGGCGCTGCTTGCGGCATCCTGCTATTCGGAGCTATCGCTGACGATTGCGATCTCCCCTCCGGACTTTGTGATGGAGGGCTTCTATCGCGACGGCAAGGACGGCGCGACGGAACGGCCCGGTGACAACGAATCCTCCGTGTCATGGCAGGGCAAGCCGCTTCCCTATCTGCCCTATGCCTACCGGCATCCGGAATACTGGCAGAAGATCCGGGAGGAATCCAGGGCGGGCGGAGACAAGGTCTCTTCCCGGAAGCTGTTTGACGAATCCGAGCGCAGGCACCCCGTCCGGGAGGAGGAGCGGATCAGGGTGGAAAACATCCACGGAAAGCTCATCTTCATCGGCGCGGAGGACGACGTGCTCTGGGATACCTGCAAATACATCCGCAGGATGGAGAATCGCCTCGCCAGGCTGCCCCATGACTGCGACTACGAAAGCTGGCTGTATGCGCATGGGACGCACTTCGCGTTTCCGGAATCCATGCTGAAGATGATGCTGCCGGTGGGCTCCGGGCTGCTGGTTTCCTTTATGTTCAAGGCGGGAAAAGAGCATAAAAGGGAATGCCGCCAGACGCGGATCGACATTGACCGGAGGCTGAAAAAGGCTCTGGCGGAATGGTAAACCGGTCTGTTTACTGCATGAATCCAGCTGCACAGGCGCCGCCATGACTGAACAGATACCTATGAATGTTTATTCTTTATTTCAACGGCGACAAAAACCCTAGGACCCCCCCCCTCCCTCCCGGAGGCTGCCCGCGGAATAACCCCCAACCCCTCCCATCCCCTCCGCCGAAAGGCGGGGGGATTTCAACATTCCGGGACAGCTGAACTCTTTTGAAGCATGAAGAAAAGTTTATAGGAGGGGGAAAAGGTGGCAGTACCAAAATTCTTTGAATTTTTCGGTGTATTCCTTTTGGCATTGTCTGATGGACAAACACATAAAGCTCAAGAAGTCAGAGATTTTATAGCTGAGAAAATGAATATTTCTGAGCAGGATTTGGCTGAACTGTTACCAAGTAGACGACAGTCGACATTTAATAATCGCGTTGCATGGGCAAGGACATATCTTGATCGTGCGGGTTTGATAGAAACACCTTCTCGTGGACAATATCGTATTACAGGCGAGGGAATAAGAGCGCTGTCTTCGGGAGACAAGATAGATTTAAAATACCTGGAACAGTTTGACTCGTTTAATGAGTTTCATTCCGTATCAACGCATGATTCAAATAATGGTGATGATGTCAGATCTGAAGATGAATCTGAAGAGATGTCTCCTGTTGAAATATTGGATGATGCATTTAAAAAGGTGAATGCTACGTTAGCGGGAGAATTGATGAACGAAGTTATGAAGCTGACACCGGGTGAATTTGAACGATTGGTAATTAAACTGCTTCTCAAAATGGGTTACGGAAACGGAATAGACGATGCTGGTTATGTGACCCAATTGTCTGGAGATGGCGGGATTGATGGAATAATTAAGGAAGATCAGTTAGGATTTAGCTCAATATATATCCAAGCTAAACAATGGGCACTTGATAGAAGTGTAGACCGCCCTGAAATACAGAAGTTTGCCGGTGCTCTGCAAGGTGAAAGAGCGTCAAAAGGCTTATTTATCACTACCACGAGATTTAGTGATGGTGCAAAGAAATACGCGGATAATCTTCGCGCTTCCAATATTGTTCTGATTGATGGAAATGCCTTAATGGGTCTAATGATAAAGTATAATTTAGGTGTTTCTGTGGAACAAGTATATGAAATTAAGAGAATTGATTCTGATTTTTTCAGTGATAGTTTATGATAGAGAATACAGTATGTAATATGATGGTATCATTTACTTAATGAGTCACGGGGACAGGTTTCGTGATTCATTTTCAGAGATGAAGTGAGTCAGGGAACCTGTCCCCATGACTCATCAAACATGTTTATTTTCTTCCCACATCCGTATGGCCTCCAAAAACGCCTTCCCATACCGCGCCGCCTTGTATTCGCCGACGCCGGAGACATCGAGGAAATCGTCCATATTCTCCGGGCGCTTTACGGCCATGTCGGCGAGGGTGGCGTTGGAGAAGACCACGTAGGCGGGCACGCCCTCGGCTTTGGCCAGCTCCATGCGCAGGCTGCGCAGCGCCTCGTAAAGGCTGTTTTCCGGCGCGGCGGTTTGTCCACGGTTCCCGGATTTGCGGCGGGGGGCTGCCTCCGCCCGTTCTTCACGCTCGGCACAGGTCACCCGTGCCTCGCCCCGCAGCACCGCCCGGGCGCGGTCAGTCGTCTGCAACACCGGGAAATTGCCCGTGGTCTGCGCCAGGAAGCCCTGCTCCACCAGCGCGTCGATGTATTCCCGGATCTTCGACCGGTCGGTGTCGGCCATGATGCCGTAGGTGGACAGGGCGTCCAGCCCCAGTTGCTGCACCCGCTGCTCGCGGCTGCCCCGGGGCATCCGCACGATCAGGGTCGTGCCCAGGCTGCCGGGGTAGCGCCTTTCCACCCGAGCCACGCCCGAGAGGATCTTCTGGGCCGGCAGGGTGATGTCCACCTGCCGCCTTTCGCTTACGCAGTTGCCGCAGTTGCCGCAACGCTCGGGGGCCTGTTCCCCGAAATAGCGCAGCAGGTAATGGCGATAGCACCCGGAGGTCTTGCAGTAGTCCGTCATCCTGCGCAGGCGCTCCATGTCCTGGCGGCGCACCGCCTGCCGCTCTGCCTCCGACAGCGCCTCGTTTTCGGATGAAGCGTGGATGAGATACCTGGCCGTCTGCACGTCCCCGGCGGAGAACAGCAGCACACACTGGGCCGCCGTGCCGTCGCGCCCGGCGCGTCCGGCCTCCTGGTAGTAGCTTTCGACGTTCTTGGGCATGTTGTAGTGCAGCACGAAGCTGATGTTGGACTTGTCGATGCCCATGCCGAAGGCGTTGGTGGCCACCATCACCCGGCGGCGGTCGTAGACAAAATCCTCCTGGTTCCGGCGGCGCTCGTCGTCGGGCAGGCCTGCGTGGTAGCGGGTGACGGAGATGCCGCGCTGTGCCAGCTTCTGGCAGGTCTGGTCCACGGCCTTGCGGGTGGCGCAATAGACGATCCCGGCCTGCCCGTCGTGCCGGCGGATGTAGTCCAGCACCCAGGTGAACTTGTCCCGGGGCATTTTCACGTCGAAGTAGAGGTTGGGCCGGTCGAAGCCGGTGGTGACGCAGAGCGGGTCGTTCAAACCCAGCAGCTTCACGATGTCGGCCTTGACGGCGTCGGTGGCGGTGGCCGTGAAGGCGCCGACCACCGGCCTCTGGGGAAGCCCTTCGATGAACCCGGCGATATCCAGGTAGCTGGGGCGGAAATCCTGGCCCCACTGGGATACGCAATGGGCCTCGTCCACGGCAACCATGGGGATGTGCAGCGTTCGACAGAGCCGCTGGAAGTCGGCGGTCAGCAGCCGCTCCGGGGCGATATACAGCACCTTGTACGCGCCTTGACCGGCCTGCTGGAGGACTTCGGCGTATTCTCCGGGCGCAAGCATGGAATTGATGCAGGCCGCGGGTATGCCCATGGCCGTCAGGGCGGCCACCTGATCCTTCATCAACGAGATCAGCGGCGAGACGACCAGCGTCGTCCCCGGCAGCATCATCGCGGGCAGCTGGTAACAGACGGACTTACCCGCGCCGGTGGGCATCACGCCCAGCGCGTCCCGCCCGGCCAGCAAGGCGTCGATCAGCGGCTCCTGGCCATCCCGAAACGCCTCGTGGCCAAAGTAGTGCTTGAGCAACCGGTTCCGTTCCACGCTTCGCTGCACCTCCGATTCAATAGCCGGGATTTGCAACCATTATACCACAGCAGACCGCCGCCGGCCACCGTTATTTCCCGGTGCCACACATCGCACAGGCGCCGAGCGGGGCAGGAATGGCCCGCTTCTCCCGGAAAGTGAACAACAGCCGACAATTCCGTAAATTCTGCCAAAATCCCCAAAAACCCTTGACAGCCGTGCCTGACTTTGCTATAATATCATTCGTTGGTTGAGACCGACAAGATGCCTTAGTAGCTCAATGGCAGAGCATTCGGCTGTTAACCGAAGGGTTGTAGGTTCGAGTCCTACCTGAGGCGCCACCTCTGAACGCTAACTTTGATACAAAGTTGGCGTTCATTTTTTTTCTTGCCTTGATAGCGGAATCCTGCAAATATGCCCTTGATAGCCCCATATGAGCCCTTGTTTCTGCAATAATCCGGCGTAATACCACCAAATTTCCGTTTTCTGCCCTTTCGCTTCACTTCACGAAAGTTCGGATTTTTGCTTCCATCGGCCTCAAATTCCCCTTTCCCCCGGCAAAAATGCACCCTACTCGGGACGATTACCATACTCGTCAACGATTAAATCGTCCCGAGTATAGCTAAATCTCTGATAAATGGTGTGTACTTTTTCGTACTCGGGACGAATAAAAAGTTGACGAGTTATACTCGGGACGATTCCAAATCGTTGACAGATCAGGTTCGTCCCGAGTATAAGAATCATACAGAAATCTAACCAACAGTCAGAATCACATTCGCATCTGCTTCAGCATTTCAAGCAGGAATTTTGCAATCTGCCTGGGTGTACAATCCTTGTTTTCAAG
>JAZSAA010000225.1:0-2774 GCA_045601625.1 Clostridia bacterium
TGGACGATGAAGTGACCATCGAAGCCTGTGTGCAGGCCCACCAGGACTGGTGGGACGGCAAGGTGACCGTCTACGCCGCCGACGCCGACGGCGCGTACTTCCTGTACGAGGTGCCCATGTGCGAGGAGGACGCCGCCAAGCTGGTGCCCGGCGCGAAGTTCCGCGCCACTGGCTTCAAGAGCGAGTGGTCCGGCGAGGTGGAGATCGTGGACGTGTCCAGCTTCGGGTTCATCGAGGGCGACGCCTACATCGCCGAGCCCGTGGACGTGACCGACCTGCTGGGCACCGACGCCCTGGCCGAGAAGATGAACCAGCTGGTCGCCTTCAAGGGCATGACCGTCGAGGCCTACGACGAAAGCGGCGCAGCCTTCGCCTACAAGGACGCCGAGGGCAAGACCGACGACCTGTACTTCAAGGTCAGCAAGGACGGCCAGACCTTCGAGTTCACCGTGGAGTTCTACCTCTGCGGCCAGGACACCGACGTCTACAAGGCCGTCGAGGCCCTGAACGTGGGCGACGTGGTGGTTCTGGAGGGCTTCCTGTACTGGTACAACGGCGCGAACCCCCACATCACCGCCGTGACCAAGGCCGAATAAGGGACCCGTCCATCGCATAACGCGAAAGATCCTTCGCTTCGCTCGGGATGACACGCGCTTTGTCATCCCGAGCGGAGGGAAGGATCTTTTTAATCTCACCAGTCCGAATCCCAGTCGGTATCGTTGGAATCCCAGCTGCTGAAGTCGCTGGAGGAGGTCCGGTTTTCCTCCTGGATCTTCGCCCAGGCCTGGGAATCCTCGAAGTCCCGGTAGCCCCAGCTCCTGTCATAGGTGTCGCCCACGTAGTAGCCGGACCAGTCGTCGTAGTCGTCGTACGGCCCGTACTCCACCGGCGTCCAGTCGGAATAGCCGTCGTCGTAATGGTACCAATCGCCGCCGTAGCAGTAGTAGATGCCCGGCGTGCCAAAGCGGTAGTAGCCGTCGTTGGCGTGCATCTTCGCCTGCCACTTCAAAAAGACGAAGCCCAGGGTGCCCACCAGCAGCGCGCCGACCACCCCGATGGCGATCAGCCGCCGCTTTTCCGCCTTCCGGCGCTTTTCAAGGTTCGCGGGCTTGCCGTCAGGCCAGATGTCCCGCTGGTGGCACTCGTCCAGCAGCTTGTCGTACAGCTCGCCCACCGCGTGGGCTTCGTCCGGGCCGTTGTAGCGCACGGCACGGCTGCCGTCGGCCTTGTTCTTGTACACCACGAACCGGTCGCCCTCCTGGTAGATGCCGAAGGCCCGGGGCTCCCGGTAATCCACGCCCACGAAGAAGCGCATGCGCTCCAGGGGCATCTCGTTGTAGGCGCAGAACGCCTGAAGCTGTTCGATGGTGCGGGGCCGCGTTCCCGGCTGCCAGTCTGAGGGCCCGCCATAGCCCACGCCGACGCCGGCGTCCCTGTATTCGGGGCGTTCCCCTGAGGCGCTGCCAGCGCCCGCGACGCCCGTCAAAGGCGCGCCGCACTGGCCGCAAAACCGTTCCCCCGCCAGCAGCAGCGCCCCGCAGCGCGGGCACCTGTCCCTGTTTTCCATGCCTGTTCAGATCCTTTCAGCCAATCAATTCCATCCCGGATTATACCATCTTTCGCCCCCAAACGCAACGCTCCCCGGGCGGCATTTTCCGCTTGCCTGAACGGAGCGGATATGTTAATATATTGTCAGTTAATCGGACAAAATCGGCGCCATGCCGATGTCGGGGGAGGAGACGCTCATGTCACAGGTAAAAAAGCTGTCCACGGGAAAGGTGTGGTGCTTCGCGGTGGGCCAGTTCGGCTGGTCGGTGCTGGCGGCGCTGATCTCCAGCTGGCTGGTGAACTACTACCAGCCGGACCTGGCCACACGCCAGGCGGGCCAGCCCATATTCATCCCCCAGGGGCTGGCGATCCTGGGCGTTTTGACGGTCCTGGGGGCCATCACGGCCTTCGGGCGGGTGTTCGACGCCGTCACCGACCCGCTGATCGCGTCCCTTTCGGACCGCTGCAAGTCGAAGGACGGGCGGCGCATACCGTTCATGCGGGCAGCGGCGGTGCCCTTCGCGCTGAGCTGCATCCTCACGTTCTGGTCGCCGGTGAACGGCGAGAGCTGGGTGAACGCGGGCTTCCTGTTCCTGATGCTGATGCTGTTCTACCTGTTCATGACCATGTACTGCACGCCCTACAACGCCCTGATCCCCGAGCTGGGCAGCAACCAGACCACCCGCATGGCCATCTCCACGGCCATATCGTTCACCTACATCGCCGGCATGGCCATGGCCTACCTGGCCCCGGTGATCTGGGGCGCGCTGCAGGGGGCGGGCCTGGCGCGGGTGACGGCCATCCGCGTCACCTTCACCGGCCTGTCGCTGATCGGCATGGTGTGCATGTTCGTGCCGGTGTTCACGATCCGGGAGAAGGACTACGTGGTGGCCGCGCCCAGCCAGTCCACGGCGCTGAAATCCCTGGCGGCCACGTTCCGCAACCGGGATTTCCGGGTGTTCGTGGCCTCGGACATCGCCTACTTCCTGGGCATCACCATGTTCCAGACGGCGCTGCCCTTCTTCGTGACCTCGCTTTTGAAGCTGGACGAGGGCATGAGCACGGTGTACTTCGTGCTGATGACTGCGCTGTCGGTGCTGTTCTACGTGCCCGTCAACAGGCTGACGCCGAGGTTCGGCAAAAAGAAGCTGATACTGTTCGCGTTCACTGTGTTCACCGTCAGCTTCGTCTACACCGCCTTCTTCGGGGACAGCCTGCCCATCCCG
>JAZSAA010000226.1:0-7501 GCA_045601625.1 Clostridia bacterium
ACCTTGCGCATCTTGGTCTTCTTGGGCAGGATGTTGCCCAGCACGTCGTTCATGTTCATGTCCATGCCGGGGATCTCGGGCTGGGGCGTGCGTTCCTCCACCTCGACCTCCACCAGCTCGTGCTCCAGCTCGCCCCTGCGCAGGCGCTCCCGGACGTCGCCCTGGCGCACGGCCAGCGCGCTCTTCTCCTCGGGGCTGGGCTCCGGCTGGCGGGGCTTGTTGCCCAGCAGTATGTCGATGGGGTTGGCGGGCTTGCGCTTTGCGGTCTGGGTCAGCAGCTCCACCAGCCGGTCCTCCACGTTGGCCTGGGCGCGGATGCGCACCCGCTCGGCGTGCTGGCCCTTGACCAGGCGGATCGAGGCCTCCACCAGGTCGCGGATGATGCTCTCCACGTCCCGGCCCACGTAGCCCACCTCGGTGAACTTGGTGGCCTCCACCTTCACGAAGGGGGCGTCCACCAGCTTGGCCAGCCGGCGGGCGATCTCGGTCTTGCCCACGCCGGTGGGGCCGATCATCAGTATGTTCTTCGGCGTGACCTCCTCCCGGATGTCCTCCGGCAGCTGGGCACGGCGATAGCGGTTGCGCAGGGCCACGGCCACGGCGCGCTTGGCGTCGTCCTGGCCAATGATAAAGCGATCCAGTTCGCGAACGATCTCGCGGGGGGTGAGTTCAGTCATGGCGATTTCCTTTCGTGATCGAGGGTATGGATTACAGCGTGCACTCCGCTTCGAGGACCGTCCATTCGTCCCCGGGGACCTCGCGGATGACCTCAAAGCCGTTCTTTTTCCAGAAGTGGTTCGACTGCGGGTTGGCCTTGTCGATGGCCAGCCGCACGGCACTGAAGCCGGCGCGCTTCAAATAGTCCTTGACTTCCCGGATGAGCGCGCTTCCCAGCTGCCTGCCCTGGAAGCGTATATCCATCATAAAGAAGCCGATGTAGGCGATTTTGGGATCGGGATAGCCGTCGATCAGGTCCATCACGGCCACGAGGACGTCGTCCCGGTAGAAGCCGACGTAATATTTGTGGGCTTCGTCGATTCCCGGCGGCGTGATGTGCATGTCGCTGAGGACCTGCCCGCGCGTGGGCTCCGCCGCGCAGTAGCGGTAGAATTGAACGTTGCCCTCGCACAGCGCCAGCACCGCGTCCACGTCAGCGTCGGACAGCCTGCGCGCGCGATAAGCCTCGCTCAGGGCGGAAATATCGATCATGTTGCGCCTCCTGATATGTGTGGCGTAACGGGAATACCTCATCCGACGGTGTTGCCACCTGGTAATCGAGGGGGTTTTCCTTGAGTTGATGGCAATGCCATCGACTTAAGCGGTGCGGCTTCCGAAAGCCTTCCCCTTGAGGGGAAGCTGTCTGCGAAGCAGACTGAAGGGGTGTCCCCCTATGTCTCGTTCCTCTGTCGTAATAGACGAACTGTGCCCAGCGTGGACACCTCTTCCGACCCGCCGCAAGCGGCGGCCCACCTTCCCCTCAAGGGGAAGGCTTTTGGAGACCGCACCGCTTAAGTTGATGACATTGCCCCAGAGGGGAAGGCTTGGGGATGCGCTTCGCTAAAGATAATATGTAGTATCACCGCAGATGTGGGACAGGGGGACGGTTCCCTTGTCCCATTTTTATTTCCACCTCGAACATCATCGGCTGCCCAGATTGCCATTTTAAGCCATTTCCGGTATAACACTTTTTTAAGGAAAAACCGCACAATGGTCGCGGCCCATTAGCGGGTGAATTTCAGTCGCTTGCTGCCTGCAAAAATCTCGATTACCCGCCAGGTAACCTTCGATTTTTGCAGTTCGCAATCGACGAAAATCCCCTCCCTACTGAACCACTCGATTATGCGGTGTATCCTTAGCGAAAATTGGCGAAAATGCGCTATATTACGGTGACCTGATATAAAAAAACAGTGTATTTTCAACCAGACTTCGGTCTGTATTTTCGCCCGACGGGTGTCGGAAAGTCATCGTTTGGCGCCGCTTTTCGCCAACTTTTCGCCTTCCCGGTGCTGCATTTCCAGCGGTATCCGATGGTCTTCGACATCCTTTTCTTCCCCTGTTCCGGGTTGAAACGCGACATTTAACAAACGACGCCAGTCTACTTAACATTTATTTTTGCCCCATTTCAAGGCGCATTTTGCCGCGCCGGATCGCCACCGATCCGGCGGGATTATAGACCGATTTTGCGCTCCGTTTCCGGGTAAATGACTCCGGTCTGTTAATTCTGGTGTCGAAAAAAAACGGCGGCCTGTAAAACCAAAAGCACACCGCCGTCAAATTTTTGGATTATAATAAACTCCATGGATTAAATAGATTAATCGACCCCATTGCCCCATTGACCGGTACCGGATACACATGGGGCGGCCGGGACAGGCGCCTTCACAAGTCCGGGTCGCACCAAAAACAGCCCGGTCGCAGGAGGTTTGTACCCCTGCGCCCGGGCTGTCCGTACCATTCAGTACCGATCATCAAAAAACCCACAGCTTGCTGACCACATAGTTCAGCACGATCACGACCACCTGTGCCGCCACCTTGACCGCCATGCTGTCGAAGTGGAGCCACTTGATAAAGACCAGCAATATGGCCTCCTCCACCAGCAGAGTGGCGATCCTGCCGGAGACGAATTTGCCCATCTCCTTCAGCATGGCGCTCCCGTCCGAGGCCCTGCTCTCAAAGACCCACGTCCGGTTGGTGACGTAGGCGAAGGCGACGGCGAAGATCCAGGAGAACACGTTCGCCACCAGGGCGTCCGCGCCGAACACCTTGATGAACAGCGCGTAGGTGGCGATGCTGACGACGAACGTCAGCCCGCCAAAGAAGAGATAGAGCAGCACCTCCCTGTGCGCCCGGTAAAAGGGCTCCAGCCGGTTCAGCAGGGGCAGGCGCATCAGCCGGTCGAACACATCCCCGCGATCCGCCGGTCCCGGCGCGCTGACGCCGCGTCGCTCGTTCATATCGTCTGACTCCTTGCCACAGCTGTTTTTCGTCAAGCCGCTTCGGGCCGGTCCAGGTAGTCCCTCAGCTTTTCGATGGGCACCGGCCTGGAGTATTTATAGCCCTGCAGGTAGGTGGCCCGCATGCTGCGGCACATGGCCCCGTCGGAATCCTTTTCCACGCCCTCGTACAGCACGGAATAGTTCATCTCCGAGAACATGTTGGCCAGCGCGCCCACGATCTGCCGCGAGCGCTCGCTGTCGCCGCTGGCCGTCACCAGCGAGCGGTCGAACTTGATGATGTCAAAGGGCAGCGCCATGATGCGCTCCATGTTGGAATAGCCGGTGCCGAAGTCGTCCAGGTAGAACTTGATGCCCAGCTCCTTCAGCTCGGCGATCTTGTCCTTCATCAGCATGAAGTCGCTCTCGTTCCTGGATTCCGTCAGCTCGATGGCGATGCTGTCGCCGGACAGGCTGCTGCGGCGAATGATGCGGATGATGTCGTCGCAGAACTGGTTTTCCTTCAATTCGATGGCAGAGACGTTTACCGACACGCGGCTGAGGACATAGCCCTCCTGGATCAGGGCCTTCACGGCCTCGCAGGTCTTGTGCAGTATGATCTCGGTCAACATGTGGATGTAGCCGTTCTGCTCCGCCAGGGGGATGAACTGGTCGGGGAACACCAGGCCTGTCTGGGGAAGCTTCAGCCGCATCAGCGCCTCGGCGGTGTCAAAGCGGCCCGTGCGGGTGTTGAACACGGGCTGGCAGTAGACCAGCACCCGCGGGTCCTCCAGATCGCCCTTGACGTAAATGTCCTCCAGCTGCCTGAGGATGTACTCCTGCCGGTTGAACCACTCCACGTCCTTCGGGCCGATCCGGTGCACGGTATTGGGCTCCATGCCCGTATAAACGCTCCGGACGAAGCTGACGTACTCGTTCTTGCGGCTGATCTCACCGATGGATTCACCGATGACGATCTTGTATTCGTAGCCGAAACGCCGGTATTCCGTGTGGAAGGCCTCCAGGATGCGCTGGATGCGCGCCTCGTGATCCGGGTTGCGCCGCTTCGTGAACAGCAGCATCATGTGGCCCTTGCCCGGCTGGAACAGCGTCGAGCCCTTGAAATAGCCCGCCGAAAAGCGGCGGATCACCGCCTGGATCGGTTCGGGAAGGGTCTTGCCCTCCTCGTCGAAATCCTTCAGGTAGAGGCTCATGAACATGAATTCCGTGCCGCTCTCGTAGTTCAGGCGCACCATGTCCGTCAGCGCCCGGCTGTCGATGGCTCCCAGGCGGGCATCGTAGGGGCTGGAATGGAGGATGTAGAACATGGCGATCACCGGGTACAGGAACGTAAGCAGCGTAAAGGAGGTCTGGCCGAAGCGCGCCTGCATCACCAGGATCAGGAAGGAGACGGCCATCGTGCCATAGAAGCCCAGCATTACCCGCTTGTACAGCCGGTTGCGCACCTGGAACATCAGCACGGCGATCAGACCCACAAAGGCCAGGTAGCCGTACATGAACGTGTCCCGGCCCTCGAATTCGATGCCGCTTTCGGTGATGCGCAGGTTCAGGCCGCCTATGCCATCCATCGCGTCCATCACCACGGCCACGACGAATATGCCCAGCGACAGCAGCGTGTAGATGCGCTTGCGCCGCTTGTCCACGCGCGTCACATCCAGTATGTAGGTAATGTAGCAAAGGAACACCAGGTACAGCAGGTCGTGAAAGGCGTTGTGCATCACGCAGGCCACGTTATACAGCTCCGGCCTGCCCAGAGACAGCGTGGAATAAAAGCCCACATTTATATTGGCAGCCAGCACCAGCAGGGCGATGATGCCCAGGAATATCTTGAAGCTGCGGGTCTTGCGGACGTAGGAAAACAGGATCAATATGATCATGACCAGGCATATCGACACCACAGCCAGATCCCCGACGGGGCTGTACCCGCTGATATTGAAGTGACGATTCACAATGCCGACCTCCCGAACAATCACACCAAACAGTTACCTGACGATATTATAACACCTTATTTACGTTCTGAAAAGGTGCAAAATCCCATAATTCCCTCTTTTTTCTCTCGTTATTCCATTTTTTTCGCCAGCCTATGGACTTTCCCCGCCACTTCAGGTATTATAGTGGTAGTTATTCCCGAACAGAAACCCCCGAGGAGGCGCAGTATGTCCGACAACATCATCGATTTCAACAAGCGGCGGCGCGAGCTCATCGAAAAACAGCCGGTCAGCGAGGTCCCCATGACGAAGCTGCTGAAGGGCCTCACGTCCGTCCCCAAAAACGACCTGATGGCCGACGTGGCCCGGTCGGTCCACGAGAAGATCACCCGGCTGCTGATCATGACCGACATCGCCTCAAAGGCGTCGGACATGCTCAGCGCCTACGGCTTCGATCCCAACAACTTCAACCTGGAATTCGATTCCATGAACCGCTTCCTCTCCGGCGAGATGGGCGACGACGAGGACGCGCTGTGGAACGGCCCCTTCTTCGACTGGGACGCGGAGGATTCCAACAACAGCACCGTGCGCGTCGTCTCCACCGTCCACATCACCGACGAGGACGAGAACGACGTCTCCATCCGGCTGGCGCTGGAGCTGCTCAAGCTGGGCCAGGACGACGAGAACTGGTCGCGCTTTGTCGACGGCGCATGGGTCCAGGACGGCCCGCCCGCCGATTTCTTCGACGACCTTGAGCTCGTGGACCTGAACGAGGACGACTGGGGCGATGACGAGGACGACGACGAGGATGACTGGGACGACGATGACGACGAAAGCAGCATCTACATGCACGACTTCAGCAACGGATCGATGAAGGCGCTGACCCTGGCCGGCATCGAGACCGTGGACCAGCTGAAGGCCATGTCCGACGAGCAGCTGGCCGCCATCGACGGCCTGACCCAGAAGGACCTGAAGCGCATCCGGCGGGTTCTGGCCGACGACGAATGCTGACCGCCGCCCCGCGCAGGCGCCCCGGAATCCCGGCGGATTTCGGGGCGCCTGCGTTTCGCGGCCTCTCCCCTATCGCATTTTCTTCACCCCATTGTGCGCCCATTGTCCGCAATTATCCGTTGACACCCGCCCCGGTTTGGGATACAATGAAATATAATAGGATAGTTATATATTGCCACTGATGAAAACGGCGATTTTTCATCCCAAATACCCATCATGAAACCGAGGCGATCCCATGGCAACACCGGCAACCAACACCGATAAGAAGCCAAAAAAGGGCGGCTACCTCCGCCTGGGCGACCTGCTGATCTCGGCAGGGCTGATTACCGAGGAACAGCTTCAGGAGGGCCTGCGGCTGCAGAAGGGCACGGGCAAGCGCCTGGGCACCGTATTGCAGGAAAACGGCTTTATCACCGAGAGCGAGCTGATCGAGGCCCTGCAGATGCAGCTGGGCATCGAATTCATCGACCTGAGCAAGGTCAACATCCCCACCGAGCTGGTACAGGTGGTGCCGAAGAACATCGCCAAGCAGTACCAGGTGGTGCCCGTGCGGCTGAACCGCGACGAGCTGTACATCGCCATGAGCGACCCGCTGAACTTCTACGCCATTGAAGAGGTCCGCAAGGCCGCCCGCCGCAAGGTGGTGCCGATGGTGGCCATGTCCTCGGCGGTGGAGCGGGCCATACAGGTGCTCTACGGCAACGAGGGCGCGGCCAAGGCCATCGAGGAGATGAAGCGCGAGGCCGCCATCAGCGGCGAGACCACCGCCTCGGTGGACACCGCCTTCGCCGGCAACTCCGTCAGCGAGGATTCCGTCAGCCAGGCCCCGGCCATCCGCCTGGTGAACGCCATCATCGAGCGCGCCATCACCGAGCGCGCCAGCGACATCCACATGGAACCCCGGGAGGGCGAATTCTCGGTGCGCATGCGCATCGACGGCCTGCTGCGCGACATACTGACTGTGCCCCGCGAGCTCCAGGCCGCCGTCACCAGCCGCGTAAAGGTCATGAGCGGGCTGGACATCACCGAGCGCCGCGTGCCCCAGGACGGCCGCTTCAACGTGAAGATGCGGGACAAGGACATCGACCTGCGTATCTCCACGCTGCCCACGGTGTACGGCGAAAAGATCGTGGCCCGCCTGCTGGACAAGTCCGGCATGCGCCTCAGCCGCGACAGCATCGGCCTGGTGGGCGACGACATGGAGAAGTACAAGAAGCTCATCCGCATCAAGAACGGCGTCATCCTCATCGTCGGTCCCACCGGCAGCGGCAAATCCACCACCATGTACACCATGATCGGCGATTTGAACCAGCGGGACGTGAATCTGGTCACGCTGGAGGATCCCGTGGAATACAACATCGACGGCGTCAACCAGGTGCAGATCAACGAAAAGGTGGGCATGACCTTCGCCAGCGGCCTGCGCTCGATACTGCGCCAGGACCCGGACATCATCGCCGTGGGCGAGATCCGCGACGGCGAGACGGCGGACATCGCCATGCGCTCGGCCATCACCGGCCACGTGGTGCTGTCCACCCTGCACACCAGCGACGCCCTGGGCACCGTGGAGCGCCTGATCGACATGGGCGTGGAGCCCTACCTGGTGGCCAGCGC
>JAZSAA010000227.1:0-9933 GCA_045601625.1 Clostridia bacterium
TGCCGATGGCGGAAACGCCCACGGTGCCCATGGCGCTGGAGCACTCGAAAAGAATGTCCGCCAGGGAAAAGCGCCCGTTCTCAAGGATCGAGAGGGAGAGCGTGCCCAGTGTCAGCATCGTCAGAAACAACGCCACCACCGCCAGCGCCCTTCGCACGGTATCTGCGGAGATCCGGCGGCGGGCGGCGTTGACCCCGTCGTCGCCCTTCACGACGCTGACGATCAGAAGCGCCACCACTGCCACGGTGGTGGTTTTCATGCCGCCGCCGGTGGAAGCCGGGGACGCGCCGATCGTCATCAGCAGGCTGCTGAACAGCTTGGAGCCGTCTGTGAAGGATGACAGATCGACGGAATTGAAGCCCGCCGTGCGCATGGTGACAGACTGGAAACAGGCATTGAGGATATCCAGCCTGCCATGCTCCGCCAGCGCATAGAAGGCCGTGCCCGCCAACAGCAGCGCCAGCGTGAAGGTGAGCACGATGCGTGTGTGCAGCGACAAATTCATAAATCCCTGCCGGCTGCGCAGCACCTCCAGTATGACAGGAAAGCCCAGACCGCCCAGAACGATCAGCGCCGCCAAAGTGAGCAGCACCAGCGGATCATTGGCAAAGCCGGACAGGCTGGAGAAGCCCCCGAACAGGTCAAAGCCCGCGTTGCAGAAGGCGCTGACCGCGTGGAATACGGCGAACCACGATCCGCGTCGAAATCCGACCATCGGAATAAACCGAATGGCCAGCAACGCCGCCCCCACCGCTTCGATGCCCAGCGCCAGCAGCAGGTACAGCCGCGCCAGACTGCCGAGGTTGGATAGGGACGCACCGTTCATGGATTCCCGGATCAGCAGCCTGTTTTTGATGGAGATTCGCTGCCCCAGTATCACCATGATTCTCGTGGCGAATACCATGAAGCCCAGGCCGCCGACCTGGATCAGCACCAGCAGCACAGCCTGTCCGAAAAGGGAGAAGGTCGTGCCGGTGTCCACCGCCACAAGGCCCGTCACGCACACGGCGGAAGTCGCCGTGAACAGGCTGTCGAACGCTCCGATGCTGTGACCATCCTTGGTCGAGAGGGGCAGCGCCAGCAGCAGCGTTCCCAGCAGGACGATGCCCAGGAAGCCGAACACCAGCCATTCCTCCGGTCGGGGCTCGCGCCTCAGCCTCTCCGATTTATGCGGCACACTCATGGCCCAACCTCCGGCCTGACATCCTGTTTCAGCATGCGGTAGCCGATGCCGATGTGGGTCTGGATGTAGGGCTGTTCACCTCCACTCTGCAGTTTCTTGCGCAGCGTGGCCATGAACACCCGAAGCGACCCCACGTCCGAGGCGGTATAGCTGCCCCAGATCTCCTTCAGGATGTAGTTATGGGTCAGTACCTTGCCGGTGTTCTTCGCAGCAGGCAAAGCAGCCGGTATTCGATGGGTGTCAGGTGAATCTCCCGATCCGCGATATACGCGCAGCCCGCGGCGTAGTCGATGCGCAGGCCGCCGTTTTCATAGACGGCGCTCTCCCCGCCCGCCGAAGCCTCCGCGTTTACCCGGCGCAGCGCCACCCGCAGCCGGGCCAGCAGCTCGTCCACGGAGAAGGGCTTGGTCAGGTAGTCGTCCGCGCCTGCGTCCAGCGCCTCCACCTTGTCTGCATCCTCGCTGCGGGCGGAGATGACGATGATGGGCATGCCCGTCCAGCCCCGCACCTTGCGGATGATGTCCACGCCCTCCATGTCAGGAAGGCCCAGGTCCAGCAGCATCACGGCGGGCTGCTGGGTCGAAGCCTCGATCAGCGCCTCGGCGCCGTTCCGGGCCAGGTGGTAGCGGTAGCCCTGGGTGTCCAGCGTCACCGCCATCAGGCTGCGCACCGCCGCGTCGTCCTCCACCACCAGTATCAGGGGTTTATTGTTCATAGCCTTCGACCTCCACGATTGGAAGGGTAAACCAGAATCTCGCGCCGTGGGGCTGGATGTTTTCCACGCCGATCTCGCCCCCGTGGGCCTGCACGATGCTCTTGCACAGCGCCAGCCCCAATCCGATGCCCCGGCGGCTGTCCGGGGAGCGCTTCACGCCGGTGTAAAACATATCGAAAACCCGGTCCTCGTCGCCGGGAGGCACGCCCTGACCGTCGTCCTCTACCCAGATCAGCGCCGCTTCATCCTCCCGCCGGACGCCGACAGTGATCTTCGCGCCTTCCGGCGTGTACTTCACCGCGTTGTTCAGAAGGTTCACCAGCACCTGTACGATCAGCCCCGCGTCCATCCGCACCAGCAGCATCTCCTCTGGCAGGTCCGTCACAATCCGCTTATGGGCGGCATCCCGGTCGATGTGCCGCAGGGCTTCTTCCACGGTGTCCGCCACAAGCTCCGTCTGCACGTTCAGCTTCATGGTGCCGTTTTCGGTGCGGGTGATGGTCAGCAGATTCTCCACCAGGCCGTTCAGCCAGATGGCGTCGTCATAGATGGAGGTGTACAGCCGCTTGAGGCTCGCCTCGCTCAGCTGTCCCTGGTTTTCCATGAGTATGGCCGCGTTGCCGGAGATGCTGGTCAGGGGTGTGCGCAGGTCGTGGGAGATGGAGCGCAGCAGGTTGGCCCGCAGCGATTCCTGGCGGGCGTTTTCCTCCATGCGCTGCTTCTCGCGGGTCATGTGATCCTTCTCCACCGCCAGGGCGCACTCGTCCAGTATGGAAATCATCAGGTTTTTGCGGTACTCGTCGATGGGAGGAACGTTGTCCGCCCTTATGCCGATGACAGCCCATACCGTCCGTTCGCTGCGCACGGCCATGTAAAGGCATTTCGCCTCCGGGAAGGCGCGGGTCGTGCGCCCGGCATGCTTGGCGTTCTGACGCGCCCACCGCGCGACCTTGCGCTCCGCCTCCAAGTCGATCCCCGCGAACCCGCCATCCTGCTCGATGGCGCAGAGCATGGGCGCGTCAAGGTCCAAGTCATAGCACAGCACGCTGTGCTCCAGCAATCGGCAGAGCTGCTGCTGGACGACCTTCAGGATCGCCCGCTTGTCATCCGCCTTTTGCAGCAACTGGCTGGTGGACAGCAGCACCTCCGTCTGGTAAGCCTTGTTTGCCGTCTGGATGGACTGGGCCTTGATGCGGCTGGTCAGCGAGCTGGACAACAGCGCCGCCGTGAACATCACCGCAAAGGTGGCAAGGTAATCCGGGCTGGAATGCAGCGAATAATAGGGCTCGGTGAAGAAAAAGTTGAACACCAGCACCGAAAAGAAAGAGGACAGCAGGCTGTAGGTCGAGCCCGTGGTGACAAAGGCCACCGCCAGCACGCCGAGGATGTAGATCAGCACCACGTTGGTAATGGCCAGGCCGATGGCCGTAAACAGGAAACCCACGCCGGTGCAGGCTGCAAGGATCAGCGCGGCCTTGGCCAGGTCAACGGTGGAGAAATGCCCCCTGCTGAAAAAGCGGTGCAGCCGAAGCGGCTCCCCGTCTGTAGTCAGCTGATTCGGCACGATGATGATCTCCACATTCGGGGCCAGCTCGTTGAGCCGCGACATGAGGGTCTCCTTCGGCGCGAACAGGCGCTTGCGCTCCGGGCTCTTTCCCAGCACGATCTTGGTGATGCCGCTGACCCTCGCATACTCGGCGATGGCGGTAGCGGGGTCATCGCCGTAGATCGTGGTCAGCAGCGCGCCGTGGCGCTCCGCGAGGGACAGGTGGTCGTGCACCGCCCGGGCCCGGGCGTCGTCGTAAAGCTCCGTGTCCTCCACATAGAGGGCGATCAGCTCCGCGCCTATCGCGTCGGAGAGCTCCGCCGCCCGGCGAATCACATCCGCATTGGTGGGCGAGGCGGAAACGCACACCAATATCCGCTCGTGTTCCGACACACGCCTCCACCCCTTGTTTGCCATTATTCCGTGTATTATACCACATATCCCATAAAAGGGAATATAAAATAACCCGGCTGCGCATTAAGATGGCATAAAGACGAAATATGCTTTATGCCATCTTAATGCCGTATATGAAGCCTTAATGGCGTGTTCATTGCCTGAATGATACAATATGCCCCATACAAAGCGCGGGAGGTACGGGATGAAAAACATACTGCTGATCGGTCTGGGCCGGTTCGGACGCCACATGGCGCAGAAGCTGCACGACCTGAACCACCAGGTGCTCGCCATCGACAAGGACGAACGCCGGGTACAGGACGCCATGGACTACGTCACCAACGCCGAAATCGGCGACGCTGCCGACCCCGCGCTGATCGACGCGCTGGGTGTGGAGGAATTCGACCTGTGCGTCGTCACCATGGGACACGATTTACAGGCTTCCCTGGAGATCACGTCGCTCTTGAAGAAGCGCGGCGCGCCCTTCGTGCTGGTCCGCGTCGCCCGCGACGCTCATGCCCAGTTCCTGCTCGCCTGCGGCGCGGACGAGGTGATCTATCCGGAAAAGCAGATGGCCATCTGGGCCGCCGTGCGCTACAGCGGCAACCATATCTTTGACTACATCCGCCTCTCGCCGGAATACGCCATCTACGAGACCGAGATCCCCGAGAGCTGGATCGGGCACACCGTGGTCGACCTGGCTGTGCGGCAAAAATACCACCTGAATATCCTCGCCATCCGCAAGAACGGCCAGGTGGTGCCCATGCCCGGCCCCGCCCACGAGTTTACCCCGGGCGAACGCATTATCCTGCTGGGCAGTGAAAAGGACGTGCAGAAGTTCCTGCGCTTCTGACGCAAACGGGAGGCCTCGCTCATGACTGATCTCCTGTTGACACTTGCTTTCGGAGTGGCGCTGCTGTTTGGCTATTGGCTCATGTCACGCCTTGACGGTTTCCTGGATAAATTGGATAAGCAATAGCCAGGGCACAAGATACGCCTGCTCTTACGGCGGGCTTTTGGACATAAAAACTGCACGGCAACCCTGACACACATTGTGTCAAACTTGCCGTGCAGTTATGGTTGAGCCAACCCTGTCGGCTCCACCAGCGGTTTACCGGTCCTCGCGGAAGTAGTGCAGGCCCAGGCTCTCGGGGGGCTGGTCCTCCTTCTTCTTGCGCAGGCTGGTCAGGATCAGCACAATGATCGTGACCACGTAGGGCAGCATCTTGAAAATCTCCTGGGTGCTGCGGCCCAGGCCGGGGATGTACAGGTAGAGGATGTAAAGCGCGCCGAACAGCAGCGAGCCCCAGATGGCGTTCAGCGGACGCCAGCGGGCGAAAATGACCAGCGCGACGGCCAGCCAGCCACGGTCGCCGAAGCCGTTGTTGGTCCAGGTGCCGCCGGAGTACTCCATCACGAAGTACAGCCCGCCCAGGCCGCAGACGGCCCCGCCGATGACGGTTGCCAGGTACTTGTACAGCGACACGTTGATGCCGGCGGCGTCGGCGGTGGCGGGGTTCTCGCCCACCGCCCGCAGGCACAGGCCCTGGCGGGTGCGGTTCAAGTACCAGGACAGCACGATGGACACCGCGATGGCCAGGTAGGTGAGTATGCCGTAGCTGAATAGCATCTCGCCCACCACCGGGATGTCCTTCAGTATGGGCAGCTCCAGCCGGAAGGCGCTGGCCGTGGCCGCGGTGGAAATCTGGCCCACGCCGCCCGCCAGCTTGGAGAGGGAGCCGCCGAAGAAGTTGCCCACGCCCACGCCGAAGGTGGTCAGCGCCAGGCCGGAGACGTTCTGGTTCGCCCGCAGGGAGATGGTCAGCACGCTGTAGATCAGCCCTCCCAGGCCGCCCGCCAGCAGCGCCGCCAGCAGCGCCATCAGGAAGCCCACCGAGGGGTTGGGCACCTCCACCGAGCGCTCGTACATGAAGGCCGCGGCCAGGCCGGCGATGCCGCCCATGTACATCATGCCGGGCACGCCCAGGTTCAGATTGCCGGATTTCTCAGTCAGTATCTCGCCGTTCGCGCCGAAGAGTATGCAGATGCCCTGGCGGATGGCATTCTGTATGAATATGATGATCGTTGCCATGGCTCAGCCCTCCCTGTGGCGGTGGCGGAACTCCACCCTGTAGTTGATAAAGAACTCGCAGCCCAGCACGAAGAAGAGCATGATGCCGGTGATGATCTCGCTGGCGTTTTCGTTCAGGCTGAACTGGCTGGCGATCTGTATCGCGCCCTTGGCCATGAAGGTAAGCAGGAAGGACACCACCATCATCGTAAACGTGTTCAGCTTGCTCAGCCAGGCCACCACGATGGCGGTAAAACCGCGGCCCCCGGCCAGGGTGGTGGAGATGGTGTGGCCCGCGCCGCTGACCAGCATGAACCCGGCCAGGCCGCACAGCGCGCCGGAGATGGCCATGGTGCGGATGATGACGGTCCTGACGTTGATGCCGGCGTAGCGGGCGGTATTCACGCTCTGGCCCACGTAGGCGATCTCATAGCCCTGCTTGGAATAGCGCAGGTACACGTAGATGAACGCCGTGATGGCCACCACGATCACCAGGTTCCAGCCGTAGGTCAGGCCGAACAGCGGCGGCAGCCAGCCGGCCTTGCTGTTGGCGTTGATGATGCCCACGCTGTTGGAGCCCGCGGGGTTTTCCCAGAACACGATGCAGAAGGACACGATCTGGGTGGCCACGTAGTTCATCATCAGCGTAAACAGCGTCTCGTTGGTGTTCCACCCGGCCTTAAACACCGCCGGGATCAGGCCCCAGATCATGCCCGCCAGCAGCGACGCGCCGATCATCAGCGCAAACAGCACCGGCGCGGGCACCCTGTTGCCCAGGTAGATCATCACCGCGGCGGTGGCGGTGGCGCCGATCAGCACCTGGCCCTCGCCGCCCACATTCCAGAAGCGCATCTTGAACGCGGGGGTGATGGCCACGGCCACCAGCAGCAACGCCAGGGTATCGCGTATGGTCACCCAGAGCCTGCGGCTGGAGCCCACCGCGCCGTCGATGATGCCGGCGTAGACCTCCACCGGGTTCAGCCCGGTCAGCGCCACGATCACCACGCCGCAGACCACCAGCGCCAGCGCGATCGCCGCCAGCCGCACGCCGATTCTCAGCAGCAGGCTGCTTTCCTGTCGCCTGGAGATGTGAAACAGCGGCTCATGCGCGCCATGGATGTTCTTAGCCATCAGCGCTCGCCCTCCTTTCCGGAATGGGTCATCATCAGGCCGATCTGCTCCTTGGTGGCGGTGCGGGCGTCCACGATGCCCGTCACTCTGCCGTCGCAGAGCACCAGTATCCGGTCGCACAGCGCCAGCAGCACGTCCAGGTCCTCGCCCACGCACAGCACAGCCACGCCCCGCTTCTTCTGCTCGTTCAGCAGCCGGTAGATGGTGTATGAGGAGTTGATGTCCAGCCCGCGCACGGGATAGGCCACCATCAGCACGATGGGCGCGGAGGAAATCTCACGCCCCACCAGCACCTTCTGCACGTTGCCGCCGGAGAGCTTGCCCACCGGCGTGCTGACGCCGGGGGTGACGACCTCCAGCTCCTGGATGATGTGCTCGGCCAGCGTCCGCGGCGAACGGCGGTCGGCCCAGAAAAAGCCGCCCTTCTTATAGCTGCGGATCATCATATTGTCCACCATGTCCATGGGGCCCACCAGGCCCATGCCCAGCCGGTCCTCCGGCACGAAGGACAGCTTGATGCCCAGGCGGCTGATCTCCACCGCGCTGAGCTTCGAGATCTCCTGCATGGGCTGGTTCGGCGGATAGTAGTCGATCTCGCCGGACTCCTTGGGCGTCAGGCCCGCGATGGACTCAAGCAGCTCCCGCTGGCCGCTGCCTGCCACGCCCGCGATGCCCAGGATCTCGCCGCCGTATGCGGTGAAGGAGGCGTGGTTCAGGGTGATGACGCCCTCCGGGTCCACGCAGGTGACGTCCCGCATCACCAGGCGCTTCTGGGGGTCCACCGGATCGGGCCGTTCGATATTCAGGTTCACCTTCTTGCCCACCATCATCTCGGTCAGCGACGCCACGGTGGCCTCGGCGGTTTCCACGGTGCCCACGTATTTGCCCTTGTGCAGCACGGCCACCCGGTCCGAAAGCTCCAGCACTTCGCCCAGCTTGTGGGTGATGATGATGATGGCGTTGCCGGCGTCCCGCATGTTGCGCAGCACCGCGAACAGGGCCTCGGTCTCCTGGGGCGTCAGCACAGCGGTGGGCTCGTCCAGGATCAGTATGTTCGCGCCGCGGTAGAGCATCTTCATGATCTCCACCGTCTGCTTCTGGGACACCGACATCTCGTAGATCTTCTTGAAGGGGTCGATGTCAAAGCCGTATTTCGCCGCCAGCTTGCTGATGCGCGTGGCCACGGCGGTGATGTGCAGCCGCGTGGGGCCGGACAGGCCCAGCACGATGTTTTCCGCCGCGGTGAGCACGTCCACCAGCTTGAAGTGTTGGTGGATCATGCCGATGCCCAGCGGGAAGGCATCCTTGGGCGAGCGGATGGACACCTCCTCTCCGTGGACGAAGATCTGGCCCTCGTCCGGGTAGTAGATGCCCGAGATCATGTTCATCAGCGTGGTCTTGCCGCTGCCGTTCTCCCCCAGTATGGCCATGATCTCCCCGCTGCGCACGGAGAGGTTGATGTGGTCATTGGCGACGACCTTGCCGAACCGCTTGGATATGTTCCGAAGCTCAATGGCGTTCGCGTCCTTCACCCGACTGTCCCCCCATTTGTATTCAAATCCATGCAGGGCATGGTACAGATAAACCCGCACAATAATTATAACATGCCCGCGAATTGTTCACCTGTCGGGGCGTGATAATTGTATGATAAAATTCTGATTTATCGAGCTGTTGCTCGATAAATCAGAATTTGAGTATTTAGTATTTAGTGATTAGTATTTAGTGGCGGTACAAATCCCTGCGGGATTTGTTTGATTATAGGGAAACGGCAGAGATTACAACGTTTCTTGGTCCTTGAATCAAAAGAAATCCGCAAGGATTTCCCCCTCCACTAACCACTAAATACTAAATGCTAAATACTGAATTCTGATTTGTCGCCCCGCGACAAATCAGAATTTCCCTTCCAAAAGCATGTATAAAGCCAGAAAGGTATTGACATTCTAGGATTAGTGTCGCATAATACTTCTGTAAATCTTACAAGGAGGGTATATTAATGGGCAAACTCGACGGAAAAGTGGCAATCATCACCGGCTCCACCTCGGGCATGGGCCGGGACACCGCGTACCTGTTCGCAAAGGAAGGCGCGAAGGTGGTCGTGACCGGACGCAATGAGGCGCGGGCCAAGGCCGTGGTGGACAAGATCAAGGCCGAGGGCGGCGAGGCGATGTATGTGATCGCCGACACCAGCGACCTGGAAGCCCCCCAGAAGATCTTCGACGCCACCATGGCGGCCTACGGCACCGTAGACGTGCTGTTCAACAACGCCGGCATGCTGAGCCTGAAGCCGATCCTGGACTGCTCGCTGGAGGAGTTCCAGCGGGTGATGACGGTGAACGTCACCTCGGCGTTCCTGCTGACCAAGCTGTGCGCCCCGGTCATGAAGGCCAAGGGCGAGGGCCACATCATCAACACCTCCTCGGTGGCGGGCTGCGCGGCCCACTGGGGCCCGGTGGCCTACTGCACCAGCAAGCACGCCATGAACGGCCTGACCAAGTCCATGGCGCTGGAGCTGGGGCCGGAGATCCACGTGAACGGCATCCAGCCCGGCGCGATCCTCACCGCCATGCTGGACGAGGCCGGCGGCGAGGCGGCCATGGGCTTCATGAAGGATCGCTCCCCGCTGCACCGCGTGGCCCAGGGCAGCGAAATCGCCAGCGTGGCCCTGTTCCTGGCCACGAAGGATTCCTCCTTCATAGACGGCCAGCTGATCCGCGTGGACGGCGGCGTGGACATCTGATCGAAGGGCATAAAAGAGGCTCTTCACGGAAAGTTGAGGGATTCAAGCCAAGCAACGGGTAAAGCGAGATAGCGAACGAGGGTAAAGAAATACTCATCATCCCTATAGCCATAGCCGATGCGCTTGGCGACCTTGATTTTGTTGTTGAATCCCTCCA
>JAZSAA010000228.1:0-2096 GCA_045601625.1 Clostridia bacterium
TTTCCAATTCGGGCAAGTCAGTTTCGGCCGAAGGCCGAAACCGCGGATTTTCAAATTGAAAATTTGAAAACCGCGCCGCTTGTACCGCCACTAAATACTAACCACTAAATACTAAATACTCAAATTCTGATTTATCGAGAACAGCTCGATAAATCAGAATATGATTCGTTTTTCAGCATACGCCCTTGCCTTCCCGTCCGCCTCATACACGTCCGCAATACATGTGATTGGCGTGACCGGGATGGCGTCGAGCGCTTCGCGGATGATCTCGGGGATGCGGCCGAAGGGGATCTGGCCCCTCAGGAACGCGCCCACGGCGGCCTCGTTTGCGCCGTTCAGCACCACCGGGGCGCTGCCGCCGGCCTTCAGGGCCCCGATGGCCATGGGCAGGGCGGGGAAGCGGTCTGAATCGGGGGCGGCGAAGTCCAAGTGGCCCAGGGCGGCGAAGTCCAGGGGTTTGGCGTCGTAGGGGACGCGCTCGGGATAGCCCATGGCGTAGCCGATGGGGCCGCGCATGTCGGGGTTGCCCAGCTGGGCCAGCACTGCGCCGTCCTCGAACTCCACCATGCTGTGCACGATGCTCTGGGGGTGCACCACCACGTCGATCTTATCGGCGGGCATGTCAAACAGGTGGTGGGCCTCGATGACCTCCAGCCCCTTGTTGACCATGCTGGCGCAGTCCACGGTGATCTTGCCGCCCATGTTCCAGGTGGGGTGGGCCAGCACGTCCTTCACCGTCGCGTTGTAGATATCTTCCTTTTTCCAGTTGCGCAGCGCGCCGCCGGAGCAGGTGAGCAGCAGCCGGTGCACCGGGTTGCCCTGCCGGGCCTGGAGGCACTGGAAGATGGCGGAGTGCTCGCTGTCCACCGGCAGCATGGGGATGTTTCTTTCGGCGGCTTTGGCCATGACCAGGTCGCCGCCGGTGACCAGCGCCTCCTTGTTGGCCAGCAGCACCCGCTCGCACACGTCCAGGGCCGTCCACACGGCGTCAAGCCCCGCGATGCCCACTATGGCGCACAGGGCGTCCTGGGCTTTGGAGGCCTTCAGCGCCTCGACGGTGGAATCAGGCCCGAACACCCAATGGCAAAAACGCAGGTCCTCGGGGATGGCATCGGGTTCGTTCACCAGCGCGGCGACGTCCGGGCGAAATTCCCGCACCAGATCGAACAGCTTTTCCGACGATCCGTGGGCCGTGAGGCAGCCGGCGCGGAACCTGTCCGGGTGGCGACGCACGATGTCCAGCGCCTGGGTGCCGATGGAGCCGGTGGCCCCCAATATGGCTATTGTTCTCATTTCAATCCCCTGTTATAATCCGTAGATTTTGAAGAATACATAGCAGGCCACGCCGCAGAACAGTATGCCGTCCATGCGATCCAGCATGCCCCCGTGGCCGGGGAAGATGGCGCCGAAGTCCTTGATGCCGCAGTGTCGCTTCACCAGCGAGGCCACCAGGTCGCCGATCTGGCTCAGGCCCCCGGCGATCAGGCCCAGCACCCCGAAGGCCCACAGCGGCGGCAGCGGCGAAGCGGCCAGGTCGGCGGCGATCTGGGGGTGGCCGGCGGCCAGCATCCCCGTCACCCAGGGCACCAGCATGGCGAAGATTACGCTGGAGATCAGCCCCGCGACGGAGCCCTCCACGCTCTTCTTCGGGCTGATCTCGGGGGAGAGCCTGTGCTTGCCGAAGCGCAGCCCGATGAACAGGGCGAAGGTGTCGTTCACCGAGGCGATGAAGAAGGTCAGTATCAGCGCCAGCGTGGAGGCCGTGCGGGTGTCCAGGTCCTGGAGCGTGATGATCAGCGAGAAGAACAGCCCGGGGTAGAGCATCGGAAACACCGTGCTCACGAGGCTGTCGAAGGCCACCTTGCCCTTGAACACGATCACCGTCATCGCCAGCAGAAGCCCGATGATCAGCGCGAACATGGCCGGGCTGATGGAGGCGAACAGCGAGGCGTCGTTGAGGGTGGCGTAATAGGCCTGGGCCAGCACTGCCAGCACGCAGTATACGTAGCCGGACCAGCGCACCGGGTCGTAGCCGATGCGGCGGAAGGCGCGGTACATCTCGCTGGTGGACATCAGCATGCTGACCAGCAGTATGA
>JAZSAA010000229.1:0-2404 GCA_045601625.1 Clostridia bacterium
GAAGCCCGCATGGGCTGCGGCTTCGGCGCCTGCATGGGCTGTACCTGCGAAACCCTCACCGGCTATAAGCGCATCTGCAAGGACGGCCCGGTTTTGAGCTACGACGAGATTAAATGGAACGAGAAATTTTGATTTGTCGCGGAGCGACAAATCAGAATTTCAGTGGTTAGTATTTAGTATTTAGTGGCTAGTGGAGGAGGAAATCCTAACGGATTTCTTTTGATTCAAGGAATCAAGAAACGGTGAAGCCTATACCGTTTCCATATAATCAAACAAATCCCGCAGGGATTTGTACCGCCACTAAATACTAACCACTAAATACTAAATACTCAAATTCTGATTTATCGAGCACAGCTCGATAAATCAGAATTCACAGAAAGGACCTGATCCCATGACCGACACCCGCGTCAACCTTCTCGGCGTCGAACTGTCCAACCCCGTGATCCCAGCCTCGGGCACCTTTGGGTACGGGCGGGAGTTCGCCGAGCTGTACGACATCAATATTCTCGGAACCTTCTCCTTCAAGGGCACGACGCTGCATCCCCGGCTGGGCAACCCGCTGCCCCGCATCGCCGAGACCCCCTCGGGCATGCTGAATGCGGTGGGGCTGCAAAACCCCGGGGTGGAGCGCGTGATTACCGAGGAACTGCCGAACATCCGCCGCATCTTCCACAAGCCGGTAATGGCCAACGTCTCGGGCTTCTCCGTGGATGAGTACGCCGAGACCTGCGCGAAGCTGGACGCCTGCGGGCAGGTGGGCTGGCTGGAGGTCAACATCAGCTGCCCCAACGTGCATCACGGCGGCATGAGCTTCGGTACCGACCCGGCCTGCGCCGCCGAGGTCACGAGGGCCGTGAAGGCGGTGACCACCAAGCCGGTGATCATGAAGCTGTCCCCCAACGTGACCGACATCGTTTCCATCGCCAAGGCCTGCGCGGACGCCGGGGCGGACGGCCTGAGCCTGATCAACACGCTGATGGGCATGCGTATCGACCTGCGCACCCGCCGCCCCGTCATCGCCAACACCACCGGCGGACTGTCCGGCCCGGCGGGGTTCCCGGTGGCCCGGCGGATGGTGTACCAGGTAGCCCGCGCGGTGGACATCCCCGTGATCGGCATGGGCGGCGTCTCCACCGCCGCCGACGTGCTGGAGATGATGATGGCCGGGGCCACGGCGGTGGAGGTCGGCGCGGCGAACCTGGTCGACCCCTTCGCCTGCAAGCGCATCATCGAAGCGCTGCCCGGCGAGATGGACCGCTACGGCATCCAGTCCCTGTCTGAGCTCGGCTGAACCCGCGGAAGGAGGGTCTTTCCCTTGTCCATGCAGCTGGTATTCACCCAGATTCTGGTCATACTGCTCTACGTGGCGGTGGGCTTTGGGGCGGGCAAGCTGAAGCTGATCAGCCCGGAACAGCGCAGGTACCTCTCCGGCCTGTGCTCCACGCTGATCCTGCCCTTCACAATCCTCTCGGCCTCCTCCCAGGAGGTCGGCGGGCGGGAGATGGGCGGCATGCTGATCGCACTGGTTTTCACGCTGGCCGTCTATCTGTGCGTCACCGTGGCGTCGGCAGCGTTCCACGCCGCCAGGAACGCGCCCCCGGAGATGCGCGCCGCGGCCACGGGCCTGCTGACCTATCCCAACTGCACCTTCCTGGGGCTGCCCCTGTGCCGGGCGCTGTTCGGGGATATGGCCCTGCTGTACAACGCCAGCGCGATGGTCGCCTTCAACGTGCTGTTCTTCACGGTCCAGTACAGCCTGTTCACCGGCGGTAAAATGAATCTGAAGAACCTGCTGACGCCCTCGATGCTCTCAACCGTCGCGCTGATCGGGATGCTGGCGCTGCGGCTGCACTTCCCCGCCCCGGTGCAGGCGGTGTGCGCAGGCATCGGCTCGATGATCACGCCCCTGTCGCTGATCATCATCGGCGTGATGCTGTCGGAGAGTGCCCTGGGAACGGTGCTGCGACAGAAGAAATCCTATGTCATCGCCGTACTGCGCAACCTGGCCATACCGCTGGCGGGCATGCTGGCGCTGCGGCTGCTGCCCCTGGATTCGGATTCCCGGCTCTGTGTGCTGGTATACCTGGCCTGTCCCTGCGCCACGCTGACCAGCATCTACGCCATACGCTACGACAAGGCCCCGGAATTCTGCGCCCACACGGTGATCCTGTCCACGCTGCCCTTCGCGGCCACCCTGCCCATCATCATCAGCGTGGGACAGGCGGCACTGTAAATTCTGATTTATCGAGCTGTTGCTCGATAAATCAGAATTCAGTGGTTAGTGGCTAGTGGCTAGTGACTAGTGGTGGATCAAATCCCTGCGGGATTTGTTTGATTCAATGGGAACGGCAGAGGTTTCAACATTTTTCGGTCCTTTAATCAAAAGAAATCCGTCAGGATTTCC
>JAZSAA010000230.1:0-2981 GCA_045601625.1 Clostridia bacterium
GAGGCCGGCTTCGACGAGTTCGAGCTGGGCGTTGAAGGCGAGCAGACTGTCGATTTCATGACCATGGCGATGGTGTACTTCCAGCCCGTGGACATGGCGCCCTCGGACCTGGCCGCTTCCAAGGAGGATTCCGACCTGCACATCGAGGTTGATCTGACCGCCAACGAGAATCCCTATTCCTTCCCGGTGGACGGCTGGGTGCCCTACCTGAGCATCGACTACGTCATCAACGACAAGGACGGCAAGGAGATCGCCACCGGTTCCATGATGCCCATGGCGGCTTCCGACGGCCCCCACTACGGCAACAACATCTCTCTGCCCGAGGGCGAGGGCTACTCCATCACCCTGAGCATCAAGAGCCCCGCCGAGAACGGCTACCTGCTGCACGTGGACGAGGAGACCGGCGTCGAGGCCGACAGCTTCTGGACCGAGCCCCTGACCGCGACCTGGACCGGCTGGGATTTCGTGAAGCAGTGGTAATTAAACCACGGATTAAACCCTATTAAAACAACGGCTGCTGATGCGCGATCCGCGGGGGATGCGCATCAGCAGTACGTGCGTTAAGAAACATTGTTAAGAAATAGTTTGGTCGAGTTAACTTCTTTCCAACGACTTTTCCGAGTGTCATTCAGATGAAAGCGCAGATTCTTTGCTTCGCAAGCCTGTGGCGCGACTTCGGCTTCGCCTTCGCTCGGAATGACAACGAAGCGGCGCTTGTCATCCTGAGCGGAGCGTCAGCGGAGTCGAAGGATCTGAATGATTCATTTTCCGGGAGGCATGAAAATGCTGAAATACCTTTGGACGGTGATTCAGGACCTGTTCGTGGTCGTGACGCTGGTGACCTGGATCCACGCGGTACTGGGCCGGCTGTACGGCAAAAGCGGCCGCCGCTTCAACGCCGCGGGCATCATCGCGGGCGTGGCGGCCTCCGCGGCGCTGGCCGCGGTGAAGGGCACCACAAACAAGATCATCTCCAGCCACTGGAACCACTACATCTTCGCCGCCATCTCCATACTTTCGGTGCTGTTCGTGGTCTTCTGCCTGATTTTCGGCAGGCGCGAGGACGGCGAGCGGGGCGTGGGCGGCACGCTGCTGTGCCTGTTCGGCGCGGGGCTTTCCGCGGCGCACATCTTCTACGCGCTGCCTGGGGTGATGCTCTACCCCTTCAACTTCAACACCATGGGCGAGGGCTACCTCTCGGCCTACTACATGACGCGCCTGTCCGGCTGGCTGCTGGCGCTGCTGCTGCTTCTGGTCTATTCGCGCACGCTTTATATCTGCGCTTTGCATATCAGGCCCCTTGGCACCCTGTCCGCGCTGCTGTGCGGCGGCGTGCTGGTGAACCTGTTCTACAGCGGGGGCCGCTTCTTCGCGCCCTGGGTGACGAGGGCCAAGTGGCTGAAGTGGCCGGTGCGCTACTCCAAGGAGAGCCACGCGCTGATCGGCAACTGGCTGAGCGTCACGGTCAATTATTCGATGGCGTTCATCTGGCTGATCTTCCTGCTGGCCGCGGTGAGCCTGGTCATCTGCTTCGTGCAGAACACGAAGGTCACCGAGCCCTGGGACAATCCCGCCCAGCACCGCAAGCTGCGGGCGCGGAACCGCAGCCGCCGCCGCACGGCGTGCGTGGCCTTTGTGGGGCTGATCGTATTCACGCTGTGCCTGACAGCCGTGAAGGACTACGACACAAGGGTGATCGAGCTGTCCGCCCCGGAGACCTACACCGTGGACGGGGATAAGATCCTCGTGCCCATGGACGAGGTGAACGACTTCCACCTGCACCGCTTCGAGTACAAGACCGAGAACAACGTGGACGTGCGCTGGATCGTGGTGCGCAAGCCCAACTCCGCCGCCTACGGCGTGGGTCTGGACGCCTGCGACGTCTGCGGCAACGCGGGCTACTACGAGCGCAACGGCCTGGTGGTGTGCCGCCGCTGCGACGTGGTCATGAACACCAGCACCATTGGCTTCAAGGGCGGCTGTAACCCCATCCCGCTGAGCTACGAGGTGGCGGACGGCAACCTGGTGTTCGCCCTTTCCGACATCATTGCCGGCGAGAAGGAATTCAAATAGACGAAAGGAGCAGAAAACATGCTGTTCAGAATGATTCGCGGCGTGCTGTTCCACCAGAAGGGCAAGATGCTGCTGATCGCCGTCACCATCGCCCTGGGCGCTTCGCTGGCCACCGGCATGCTGAACGTGGTGCTGGGCGTCGAGGAGAAGGTGAACAAGGAGCTGAAGAACTACGGCGCGAACATCACCGTCAAGCCCAAGGACGCCTCGCTGCTGTCGGACATCTACGACGTGGGCGAGGGCGGCGAGGCCCTGAACGCCGCCTACCTGCGGGAGGACGAGCTGGGCAAGCTCAAGACCATCTTCTGGGCCTTCAACATCGTGGATTTCACCCCGTTCCTGGATACCCGGGTGGCGCTGAAGGACGGCACGGACGCGCAGGTCGTGGGCACCTGGTTCAACCACCACCTGGCCCTGCCCACCGGCGAGGAGCTGGATGCCGGCGTGGCCGGGATGCGCTCCTGGTGGGAGATCACCGACGGGCGCTGGCTGAACGAGGCCGACCCCAACGCCGTTAGCGAGATCATGGTCGGCGCGGCCCTGGCGGAGGAAAAGCGCTGGACCGTGGGCGAGAAGATCGCCCTCACCGGCACCCACGGCCAGATGGATGCCGAGATCGTGGGCATATTTGACGCCGGCGGCGACGAGGACAATCAGGTCTTTGCCACGCTGGACGCGGTGCAGGCGCTGACGGACCGGGAGGGCAAGGTGGCCTCCATCGAGGTCTCGGCCCTGACCACCCCCGACAACGATCTGGCCAGAAGGGCCGCGAGGAACCCCGCGGCGCTGACCAGCCGGGACTACGAGACCTGGTACTGCACCGCCTACGTCAGCGCCATCTGCTACCAGATCCAGGAGGTCATCACCGGCTCGGTGGCGTCCGCCGTGCGCCAGGTGGCCGAGAGCGA
>JAZSAA010000231.1:0-2956 GCA_045601625.1 Clostridia bacterium
CGGCTGTCGGTGAGCATGCCCACGAACCCGGCCAGGTAGCCCAGGGCCCCCAGCGACTTGATCTGCTCGGTCATGCCGTCGAAGTGATCGTTGAACCACCAGGCGCTGCCGTGCTGGATGTAGCCCACGGCCTCGTCCCGCAGGAAGCAGCCCAGGATGGTGTCGATGGCGGCGTTGTCGTTGGTATTCAGGCTGTAGAGGATGGTCTTGGGCAGGATGTCCGCCTCGGCCAGCGCGCCCAGGAAGGCGGCGGTGTCGTTGGAGGACGCGCCGTTGTCCACGCAGTCGAAGCCGGTATCCGGGCCCATCTTGCGGAACATCGGGCCGTTGTTGTCCCGGCGGCAGCCGTAATGCAGCTGCATGACCCAGCCCAGGCGCTTGTACTCGGCGGCCAGGAACAGCATGAAGGCGTGCTTGAACTGGTCCTCCTCGTGCAGCGTGGGCATCTTGCCCGCCACGCGGTCGGCGAAGATGCGCTCCACCTCCGCCTCGGTGGCGGGGGCGTACATCACGTAGTTCAGGCCGTGGTCACTCAGGCGGCAATTATGATCGTGGAAGAAGGCCATGCGCTTCTTCAGCGCCTCCTTCAGCGCGGCGAAGCTGTCGATCTTCACGCCGGCGACGGCCTCCAGCTGGCGGATGTAGTCCAGCCAGGTGGCCTTCTCCAGGTTCATGGCCTTGTCGGGCCGCCAGGCAGGCAGCACGGCGGTCTTGAAGGTGGGATCGGCGGCCAGCTTCTCGTGCCACTCCAGGTTGTCCACGGGGTCGTCGGTGGTGCAGATGGTTTCAACATTGGACATGTTGATCAGGCCCCGCACGCTGTAGCCCTCGCTCTGCAGCTTTTTGTTGGCCAGCTCCCACACCTCTTCGGCGGTGTTCTTGTTCAGGATGCCCTCGTAGCCGAAGAAGCGGCGCAGCTCCAGGTGGCTCCAGTGGTACAGCGGGTTGCCGATGCCCTTGCCCAGCACCTCGGCCCACTTGATGAACTTGTCGTGGTCGCTGGTTTCCTTGCCGGTGATGTACTTCTCGGGCACGCCCGCCGAGCGCATCAGGCGCCACTTGTAGTGGTCGCCGCCCAGCCAGACCTGGGTGATGTTCTCATAGCGGCGATCCTCCCAGATCTCCCGGGGGTTGATGTGGCAGTGATAGTCGATGATGGGGCAATCTGCCGCGGCCTCGTGGTAGAGCACGCGGGCGGTCTCGGTGTTCAAAAGAAAGTCCTTGTCCAGGAACATGGCGGTCGTACCTCCTCAAACCAGCTTCTTGGTAATGGTCATTTCCGTTTCGAAGCCCCTGATGCTGACCTTCACGTCGTCGGCCACGTTGCTGACGACCGACTTTTCCAGCTCGTCCCAGGCATCGGCGGCTTCCGGCTT
The DNA here is from genome assembly GCA_045601625.1 of Clostridia bacterium. Classification (GTDB taxonomy): domain Bacteria; phylum Bacillota; class Clostridia; order Christensenellales; family Aristaeellaceae; genus UBA2862. Next base: position 1,377 of record JAZSAA010000231.1, read on the forward strand.
TTCCGCTTTCAGGGTGGACAGGGTATCCTGGTAGCGCAGCAGCGACCACTCCCAGTCCGTCACCGGCCTGAAGCCGTTGGAGGTCTCGCCTGCGCCCAGCACAGAGGGATTATAGGCGGCAATTTCATCGTCCACGCCCCGGAAGAAGAAATCGCGGATGCGACCCATAAAGGATCGGGTGGCCTCGTTCTTGCCGGAGGTGGAGGTGTTCAACAGCTCCTCGCGCTTTTCCTTGGTAAGCGCGGCGTTCACCAGCAGGTGCAGCTTGTATTCTTCCTCCTCTGCCTCGATCCAGAACTTGCCGCTGACCTCGCCGGTGATGGAGCGCATCATGCTCAGCATCTCCTCCGCCAGCAGCCTCAGGTGCAGGGTCCCCTTCTGGGAAAGGTCGCTGTAGGCGGCCACCCTGCGGTGCAGGTCCAGCGCCGTATGCAGATTGTCACCGGAGCTGGTGATCGAAATGATATCGCTGATCATCATTCAGCCCTCCTCATTCGATGTTCAGTATGTCGGAGAAGCCGGTGACGTCAAACACTTCCTTCACGATTTCAGAAGCGTTGGTCACCTTCATCTGCCCCTGCTTCATCATGGTCTTGTGGGCCGACAGCAGCACCCGCAGGCCTGCGGAGGAGATGTAGTCCAGGTCGGTCAGGTCCAGGGTCAGGTCGGTGACGCCGTCCAGGGAGGTCTTCAGTTCCTTCTCCAGGTCCGGGGCGGTGGTGGTGTCCAGACGGCCCTCCAGCACGATAACCAGCGCGCTGCCGTCCTGCTTCTTGGTGATTTTCATGCTTTATTACCTCCGGGATTTCAATGTTGTTTGGTTTGTCGCGGTTCAGCCGCGCTCGATGGCCTCCCACAGGCCGTTCAGGTACGCCGCGCCCAGGGCCCGGTCGTACAGGCCGTAGCCGGGGCGGCCCTGCTCGTCCCAGATCATGCGGCCGTGGTCCGGGCGCACGTAGGTGTCGGGGCAGGTGTCGTGGATGGCCTTCATGATGGCGTACATGTCCAAATCTCCGGTGCTGGACAGGTGCGCCGCCTCGCGGAAGTGGTGGTGGCCCAGGAACTTCACGTTGCGCACGTGCATCGCGCCGATGCGGTCCATCTCGCCGAAGTGGCGAATGGCGGCGGGCACGTCGTTGTCGGGGTTGGAGCCCAGGGAGCCGGTGCACAGGCAGACGGTGTTGGCCGGGCTGTCGTGGAGCTTGACGATCTTGTCATACTGCTCCACCGTGTGGGCGATGCGGGGCAGGCCGAAGATGGGCCAGGCGGGGTCGTCCGGGTGGCAGGCCATGCGCACGCCCACCTCCTCGCACACCGGGATCACGGCGTCCAGGAAGTATTTGTAGTGGGTGCGCAAATCGTCGCCGGTCATGCCTTCGTACTGCTTCAGGGTCTTTTCCAGCAGGGCCAGGCGCTCCGGCTCCCAGCCGGGCAGCGTAAAGCCCTGGCTGCTCTCGGCGGTGCGGCGCACGATCTCCAGCGGGCCCATCTCGCCCAGGTCCTTCTCGTCGAAGTACAGGGAATTGGAGCCGTCCTCGGGGATCACCCGGGCCAGGTCGGTGCGCAGCCAGTCGAACACG
>JAZSAA010000232.1:0-2831 GCA_045601625.1 Clostridia bacterium
CGTACTTGCACACCTCCATGCAATGGGAACAGCGGGTGTGGAACTTGCAGCCGCTGGGCGGGTTGGCCGGGCTGGGAATGCTGCCCTTGAGGATGATGCGGTTGATCCGGGCGTCCGGGTCGGGGATCGGTATGGCCGAGAACTGCGCCGGGGTGTAGGGGTTGAGGGGATTGGAGTAGATCCGGTCCGTGGGCGCGTACTCCACCATGTTGCCCAGGTACATCACGCCCACCGCGTCGGAGATGTGCTCGACGACGGAAAGGTCGTGGCTGATGAACAGGTAGGTCAGCCCGAAGTCGGCCTGCAGCTTCTTCAGCAGGTTGATGATCTGGGCCTGTATGGACACGTCCAGGGCCGACACCGGCTCGTCGCACACGATGAACTCGGGGGACAGGGCCAGGGCCCGGGCGATGCAGATGCGCTGGCGCTGGCCGCCGGAGAATTCGTGGGGGTAGCGGTCCTTGTAGTATGCCGGCAGGCCGCAGACCTCCATCACGCGGGTGATGTAGTCGTCGAACTCCGAGGGCTCGACGATGTGGTGCTCCCGCACCGCCTCGCCGATGATCTCGCCCACGGGCAGCCGGGGGGACAGGCTGGAATAGGGGTCCTGGAACACGATCTGCATCCTCGGGCGCAGCTGGCGCAGTTCCGCCTTGTCCAGGGCGAAGATGTCCTGTCCGCCCAGCAGCACCTGACCCGAGGTCTTTTCCTGGAGGCGCAGTATCGTTCTTCCGCAGGTGGACTTGCCGCAGCCGGACTCGCCCACCAGGCCCATGGTCTGGCCCCGCTTGATTTTGAAGCTGACGCCATCCACGGCCTTGACGTTGCCGATGGTGCGCTTGAACACGCTGGACTTGATGGGGAACCACTTGACCAGGTTGTTCACCTCCAGCAGGCAGTCGCTGCCCGCCGCGGTCCGATTCACGTTTGTCTCAGTCATATCACAGCGCCTCCACGTCCACAGATTTCGGATAGCCCAGGACCTCGCCCTCGTCCATGAAGCGATAGCAGCTCACCACGTGGGTATCGCTTATGCGAATCTCCGGGGGATACTGGCCCGAGCACGCCTCGCAGCGCATCTCGCAGCGATCCCGGAAGTAGCAGTAGTTGGGCATCTCCACCGGGTTCGGCACGCTGCCGGGGATGTTGTACAGCGCGTCCACCTTCTTGCCCACCACGGGCTTCGAGCGCATCAGGCCGATGGTGTAGGGGTGGGCCGGATGGTGGAAGATGTCCTCGGTGGTGCCCTTCTCCACCACGCGGCCGGCGTACATGACCACCACGTAGTCCGCCATGCCGGCCACCACGCCAAGGTCGTGGGTGATCAGCATGATCGAGGAGTTCAGCTTGTCCTTCAGGCTGCCCAGCAGGCCCAGGATCTGGGCCTGTATGGTCACGTCCAGGGCGGTGGTGGGCTCGTCGGCGATGATCAGCGAGGGCCGGCAGGCCAGCGCGATGGCGATGCAGATGCGCTGGCGCATGCCGCCGGACAGCTCGTGGGGGTACATGTTGTACACGCCCTCCTTGTTGGCGATGCCCACCAGCTCCAGCATCTCGAGGGTGCGGGCCTTGACCTCCTCCTGGGTCATCTCCGGGAAGTGGAGCTGGGTGACCTCGTCCACCTGCTGGCCGATGCGGAACACCGGGTTCAGGGCGGTCATGGGCTCCTGGAAGATCATGGAGATGCGGTTGCCGCGGATCTTCTCCATGATGGAATTGGGGGTGTTGACGATGTTGTAGGCCCTGCCGTCGCCTTCGCCCAGGTTGAAGCGGATCTCGCCACCCACTGTCTGGCCCGAGGGCCGCTGGAGCAGCTGCATCAGCGACAGGCTGGTGACGGACTTGCCGCAGCCGGATTCGCCCACGATGCCCACGGTCTTGCCCACGGGCACCTCGTAGGTGACGCCGTCCACGGCCTTCACCACGCCCACATCGCTGAAGAAGTAGGTGCACACGTTGTCAAATTCCACCACGTTGTCGGGGTTCTTCATCCGGGTGGTGTACAGCGCCTCGTCCCTCGCGGCGTCGGCCCGGGCCTTCTCCAGCTTCTTGGTCACCCGGCGGGTGAAGCGGGTGATGCGCCGGGATTCCTTGCCCGAAATATAAGAGCTTTTCTTGTTTTCGCTTGACATGCCTGGCACCTCCTATCGCTTGGCCTTGGGGTCATAGGCGTCGCGCAGGCCGTCGCCTACGAAGTTGAACGCGATGACCGTCATGCAGATCAGCAGGCCCACGGGGATCCAGATAAATGCGTAGTGCTGCATGGCCGAGGCCGACGAGACGGAGTTGATGATGGTGCCCCAGGTGGCCAGCGGGTGCTTGACGCCCAGGCCAAGGAAGGACAGCGTGGATTCGGTCAGTATGACGCTGCCCATGCCCATCGTGGCCTGCACGATCAGCTGGGGCATGATGTTGGGCACCAGGTGATGGAAGATGCGGTCCTTCACCCGTATGCCGGTGGCCTCGGTGGCCACCATGAACTCCTGCTCGCGAAGCGTCAGTATCTGGCCGCGCACCAGCCGGGCCACGCTGGCCCAGCCCATAATGCCCAGCGCCGCCATCATCACGATCAGGCGGATGTAGGTATCCATGCGCATGGCGTCCATCAGCGCGCCGATGATGATCATGATGGGCATGTAGGGCAGGCAGTAGAAGATGTCCACCAGGCGCATGATCAGCATGTCCACCCAGCCGCCGTAGTAGCCGGACAGGCCGCCCATGATGACGCCCAGGAAGGTCTCCAGGAACACGACCACGAAGCCCACCATCAGCGACACCCGGCCGCCGTACATGATGCGGGCGAACACGTCGAAGCCGTCGCCGTCGGTGCC
>JAZSAA010000233.1:0-2720 GCA_045601625.1 Clostridia bacterium
TGATCTCGGCCTTCGGCAGAGCATGTCGCGCCGGGGCAACTGCTGGGACAACGCCCCACAGGAGAGCTTTTACGGCCACATGAAGGATGAACTGGCTGACAAAATGGCTCGTTGGGAAACGTTTGATGATGCCAGACGCGATGTCGACGACTGGTTCGATTACTACAACAACAACCGTTACCAGTGGCAGCTGGCAAAGCTGTCCCCGAGACAGTACTACCATTACGTCACCACAGGGGAGTACCCACTTCCCGGAACTCCACCAAAGGCATAACCTTCCGGGGGCTCTGCCCCCAGACCCCCGAGGTTTATCGCCTGTTCCTCAGGGGCTCCGCCACCGGTATTGGCTTCGCACGGTAGGCGCAATGAAAAAGAGCGATACCGTATGGCATCGCCCCCTCGGAAGCCAGCCGGCGCTCGGGTCGCTCCTCAGCGTTGCCCTATCCTCCGATTGCTGACAGCTATAGTCTACCACCTTCTACCGCTGTTTTCAACGGTGCAAAACTCGATTGTCCTTGACATGGGGAGTACTTTACAGTAATTCCAGACGCGCATTAAAGCATGAATACGTTGTATTATTTCCTCGGCTGAATCCACCGGGCAATCAAAATGATCTGCGGGTTGCACAGCATCAACGCTACAAAAAGGCCGAATCAGCGTTTCATTCTATTTAGCTTGGCCATTGAAGCCAGCGTCGGTATCTTCATGGGGCAAACCTCCATGCAGGACAGCGACTTGGAACATGTCTTCCCAAAATGTTGGGCATAGGCGGTCCGGATGCGCTTGCTCTCGGCGCGGTTTCTCGAAGCCACCAGATAGCAATCGTTGGCGAAGGCCGCGCCAAAGAATGTATGGCCGTTCACATAATTCGGGCACACCTCAAGGCACAGCCCGCATTTGAGGCACTTGCCCGCGGCGTACTGGTGCGCGTGGTCGATGTCCGCGGAGGGCTGGTATTCCCCAATGCACACGTTGGCCTGTTTCAGGTTATCATGGATAGAGGATCGATCCACCACCAGGTCGTGAATGACAGGGAACTTCCGAAGCGGCCGGATCGTGATTTCCTCTCCCTTCAGATCACGCACGAACGTCTCGCAGGCAAGGGCCGGTTTCCCGTTGATCACCATGGCGCATGCCCCGCAGATGCCCTGCAGGCAGGCGCATTCCCAGCCGATGCGGGTCGTCCGCTTGCCGTCCACATCGACGATATCGTCGTGATAATTGATGTAATCCAGCACCCCGGCCACGGAATTGTCCATGGGACCATCGTACTCGAAGGTCTCCCAGTATGGCGCGCTGCCGGGAAACTGCTGTCGCAATATTCTAACTCTCATAGGCACGCTCCCCATCCAGCAGCACGCTGTAATTTCCACCGTCGTACTTGATGATCGTCGCCGAACGGTACGCCGCGTCCGTCTCCGTAAAGTCGCTGCGATAATGCGCTCCGCGGCTCTCCCGGCGGGACAAGGCGCATGCCACCGTCGCCCGCGCCAGCGTCAGGATCGCCGTCAGGCTGTAGTTGAAATAGGGCATCACGCTGGAATCGTAGCGGATGCGCTCGGCGATTGACAGGTAATAGTCGATGTCGTCCAGCCCCTTTGTGAGGTTCGCCTCATCTCGCACGATTCCCAGCCGCTTTTGCATCGTCTCGGCCAGCATGTCACGGATGTACATGACGGGGAACTGGCTTTGCGTGTCCCTGCGTTCGGCGAGCCGCGCTCTCTCGCGCTCCAGCTCCCCGTTGAAATCGGGATGGGCTGGGGTTTCATTCTTCCGGTTCGCGATGGCCTCCGCCGCCACATTGCCGCTGTAGATCGCCGCCAGCAGCGAGTTGCCGCCCAGGCGGTTCGCTCCGTGATACATGGCCGCGCACTCCCCCACCGCGAACAGGTTGCGGATGTTCGTCTCGTGGTTCAAATGCACTGCCAGGCCGCCCATGAAGAAGTGCACCGACGGCTGCACCGGGATCGGCTCCCGCGTCACGTCGATGCCCCCGTACTTTGCGCAGAGATCCCGCACCTCCGGCAGGCGACCGTCGATAACGTCCTTTCCAAGAAACGAGATGTCCAGGAACACCCTGCCGCCCACCGCGTCGATCTCCCGGGATATGACGTCCCGCGTCATCAGGTTGCCGCCCGGGCCATACTTCTCTTCCATGAAGTAGACATCCCGGCCATCCACCCTGTGAAACAGCCGGCCACCCTCGCCCCGCGCCGCCTCGGAGATCAGCATGCGCTTCTGCGCGGTCTCCAGCGTGGTGGGATGATACTGTATGAATTCCAGGTTTTTAAGCTCCGCGCCCTGCATGAACAGCTTTCCCGCGGCGTAGCCGTCGCACTGCGTGGAGCCCGTGGTCTTGCCGAACAACGCGTTCTGCCCGCCCGTGGCGATCACCAGCGCGTCGGCATAGACGGCCTCCAATCCGCCGCGCGCCTCGTCGAACAGCATCGCGCCGTGACAGACGCCATCCTTGATCAGCGCTGAGTGGAAGCAGCACCACAGCCTGCGCTCGATCAGGCCCATCGCTTCAAAGCGCCGCGCCTCCATCACCAGTGCGGAAACGATCTGCTTTCCAGTGGACGCGCCGCAGTAGTATGTGCGCCTGTGGGACTGGCCGCCGAACGCCCGGCGCATGGGGCGTCCCTGCCCATCCACCGAGAACACCGTGCCGATGCGCTCCAGGTCGCGCAGTATCGCCTCGCCGTTTTCACACAGGCCGG
>JAZSAA010000234.1:0-10965 GCA_045601625.1 Clostridia bacterium
TTTGATCTGGATTGTTATATCCTCTTCTCGGAGCATGGCTTGACTTCCTTCTTGTCTGTTTCGCAACTACAATTAGAAGTCTCCCTTGCTCCTTTTGTCTACCTCATTTCTGTCGGTCCCTCAACTTTTCGTGAAGAACCCATTTTTATCCGTTCTGTTCCCGTTCCCCTTCCCCCTTCAGCATCGCCCCGAGCTTCCGCTTTTTGATCGCCAGGTAGCACACCATGTGCGCCGAAAAGGTGATGATCCACGACACGGGATAGGACAGGTACAGCGTGGTCAGGGTCGGGTCCAGGGGGAATACGGCAAATATCCAGATGATGCGCAGCACGCAGACGCCAAGGATCGACACCACCATCGGCGTCACCGAGCTGCCCATGCCCCGCAGCAGGCCCACCATGACGTCCATCATGCCGCACAGGAAGTAGGTCGGCGCGATGATATTGCTGCGCATGCCCGCCGCGGCGATGACGGCTTCATCGTTGGTATAGATGCGAAACAGCCATCCCTTGGCCAGCATCAAAAAGCCGCCCAGCACCAGGCCGATGCCGGTCACGGCCAGCAGCGAGGCCCGAGTCACCTTCGATATGCGGTCGTACTTCCGCGCGCCCACGTTCTGCCCGGTGAAGGTGACGGCTCCCTGGTGGATGCTGTTCATGGCCACGTAGATGTAGCCCTCCAGGTTGCTGGCGGTGGTATTGCCGGCGACCACCGTCTTGCCGAAGCTGTTCACCGTGGACTGGATCAGCACGTTGGACAGCGAGAACACCATGCCCTGGAGTCCCGCGGGCAGGCCCACCTTTGCGATGCGCCACACCTTGTCGGGGTGCAGGCGCACCTTCTTCACATCCAGGTGGATGGCCCCGTCGGTGCGGATCAGGCACAGCGTCACCAGCGCGGCCGAGATCAGCTGAGAGATGATCGTGGCCAGCGCCACACCCGAGACCCCCATGTGAAATGCGATCACAAACAGCAGGTTCAGCGCCACGTTCACCACCCCGGCCACGGTCAGGAAGGCCAGCGGGCGGCGGGTGTCGCCGGTGGCCCGCAGGATCGCCGCGCCGAAGTTGTACAGCATATTGGCCGGCATACCCAGGAAGTAGATGCGCATGTAGCTGGTGGCCAGGGGCAGCACCTCCGGGGGCGTGCTCATCAGTGCCAGCAGGGCGCCCGCCGCGAAGAAGCCCAGCACGCCCACCAGTACGCCGCCCACCAGGCTCAGGGCGATGGAGGTGTGCACGGCCTCGCCGGTCTGGCGGTAGTCCCCCGCGCCGCAGCACTGGGCCACCACCACGTTCGCTCCCACCGACAGCCCCAGGAACAGGTTCACCAGAAGGTTGATCAGCGCGCCGGGCGCGCCCACCGCCGCCAGCGCGGCGTCGCCCTCGAAGCGACCCACCACGATCACGTCCGCGGCGTTGAAGGTCAGCTGCAGCATGCTGGACAGCATCAGCGGCAGCGCAAAGCTCAACAGCCGCGGCAACACCGGCCCATTCAGCATGTCGATGTCATAGCGCCTGTGACGCAAACGCAGATTCATGAACGCACTTCCTTCCGCCTGACGGCGAATGGCATTATACCACCGGAACATTCATGTTGCGTTGATTTATGGTAGTGTTTAGGGTTAAGAGTTGGGAGGAACAACAAATTCTGATTTATCGAGCAGGGCTCGATAAATCAGAATTCAGTGGTTAGTGGCTAGTGGCTAGTGACTAGTGGTGGATCAAATCCCTGCGGGATTTGTTTGATTCAATGGGAACGGCAGAGGTTTCAACGTTTCTCGATTCTTTGAATCAAAAGAAATCCGCAAGGATTTCCTCCTCCACTAACCACTAAATACTAAATACTAACCACTGAAATTCTGATTTGTCGCCCCGCGACAAATCAGAATTTCTCCTTGACGAAACCCTCCACATGCGCTATCATTAATACAATACATTCTGCAAATTGGAGATGTTTACCCATGAGTGAGAATTGCAATCACGACTGCAACAGCTGCTCGGCCAACTGCGCCAGCAGGGAGGGCACGGCCCCGGACTTTTCCGCGCCGGCCAACGCCAACAGCCACGTCAGGAAGGTCATCGGCGTGGTCAGCGGCAAGGGCGGCGTGGGCAAATCGCTGGTCACCAGCCTGATGGCGGCGCTGATGCGCCGACGCGGGCACAGCGTGGCCATACTGGACGCCGACATCACCGGCCCCTCCATCCCCACCGCCTTCGGCGTGCACACCCAGCTGATGGCCGCCGAGGCTGGCATCTTCCCCGCCGTCAGCCCGACGGGCATCAAAATGGTTTCGCTGAACCTGCTGCTGGACAACGAGACCGACCCCGTGGTGTGGCGCGGCCCCATCATCGCCGGAACCGTCAAGCAGTTCTGGAGCGACGTGATGTGGGGAGACGTGGATTTCATGTTCGTGGACATGCCTCCGGGAACCGGCGACGTGCCGCTGACGGTGTTCCAGTCGCTGCCCCTGGACGGCATACTGGTGGTCACCTCGCCCCAGGAGCTGGTGGGCATGATCGTGGAAAAGGCCGCGAACATGGCGGCCATGATGAACATCCCGGTGCTGGGCATCGTGGAGAACATGAGCTACTTCAAGTGCGACCAGTGCGGCAAGGAGCACCGCATCTTCGGCGAAAGCCACGTGGACGAGATCGCCGCGCGACGGGGCATTGAAAATGTCGCCCGCCTGCCCATCGACCCGGCCATCGCCGCGGCCTGCGACGGCGGCAGGATCGAGATGCTGGAAGCTCCCTGGCTGGAGGACCTGGCCACGGCGCTGGAGAAGATCTGAACCATCACAACTTACAACGGAGGCTTTTCATGCGATATGAAAAATCCTGCGGCGCTGTGATATTCAGGAAGGACAGCGACTGGAACGTGCTGCTGATCCGCCATGCCAAGGGCCGGCACATCTCCTTCCCCAAGGGCCACGTGGAACCCGGCGAAACCGAGAGCCAGCCCGCCGAGCGGGAGATCCTGGAGGAGACCGGCCTGCAGGTGAAGGTCGACCGCCGCTTCCGCGCGGAGAACCGCTACAACATCCGCCCGGACACCCAGAAGCTGGTGGTGATCTTCGCCGCGACGACCGACCAGGCCGGGATCACCCCCCAGCCCGAGGAGATTGCCGAGGCGTTCTGGCTGCCCATCGAACAGGCCGCCACCCGCCTGACCTACGAGCGCGACCGCAAGATCATGCGCGACGCGTTCGCCCACATACAGAAATATCAAGCGCCCACGGAATAGAACAAGGAAAGCGGACCCGTTCGGGTCCGCTTTCCTTGTGGGGAGGCGAATTCTGATATTAATCTCAATCTAAATATGTACAAGCATGCGAGGGCATTTTTCGACATACCAAGGCGAAGGCCCGCAGGCTTGCAGGCGGCAAGTCAAGGGGCTTCAACGCCGGTATGGCGAAAATGGCGCCGCAGGATTGTATAGGTTTAGGTTGAGATTAGACAATTTGTCGCGGGCTGATGGCACGCCAGACGGAATCCCTCTGACCCCGCCTACGGCGAGGCCACCGTCCACGGGCCGGTAGGCCCCCGTTTGTATTGAAGGGGGACCTGTCCCCCTTCAATACAAACGGGCGTTAGCCCGATAAATCAGAATCTCACGCCGCGGCCTCATCCGCCAGCATGAACTGCAGGTCGTCATCCCGCATGTAGCCGGTGTGGTCCTTGTAGCTGATCAGGCTCCAGCCGCCGGTGGTCTCCACCACCATCAGGCGCGTGCCGTTCTTCAGGCGGCCCAGCTCGGTGGCGTCCTCGGAGTCCACGTCGTACACCGGGGCGTAGCCCCCGTCCATGGCCAGCACCATCGCCGGGATCATGGCGGTGACCCGCTCGCCGGCCGCCTCGGCCTCCGGTTCCGCTTCCTCCACCGCCTCGTCCTCAAAGGCCAGGTAGCGGTTCATCAGATAGCCGTTTTTCTCGTTCCACTCCACCAGCGTCCACTCGGCGCTGCGCAGCAGCACCTTCACGCCGGTGCCGTTGGGCAGCTCGGCCAGCACGGCGCTCTCGGTGTTCGGGGCCTGGCGCAGGTTCAGCTTGTCGCCGGCGCCGTCGGTGTCCACCGTGGCCAGCTCGTCCTGGAGGCCGTAATCCTCCAGGGAACCGCCCGAGGCCAGGTATTCCTCGAAATCCTCCGCCGGGACGGACGCGCCCCGCAGGTAGCCGTCCTCGGTGTGGCCGATGGTATAGGTCATCTGCCCGTCCGGGGAGGTGTAGGTGATCTCGTAGATGTCCTGGGGATAGTAGGTCAGGAAGGAATTGAGCACGTAGCCCACGTTTCGGCCCCGCTGCACCTTGCTCCAGTTGGTGTCGTACTCCAGCGCCACCACCAGGTCGCCGGGGGACAGCCGGGTCAGCGCGTCGCTGCCCGAGGAGGGCTTCTCCCGCAGGCGGATGGTCACGTCGCTGGTCACCTTGCCCATGTTGACCTGGCCGCCGGCGACCTCGCAGGCGAAGTCCGGGGTTTCGGCGAAGATCTCCCCCACCTTGCCGGACTCGTAGTACAGGGCCTTCTGGGCCTCGGATACCATCACCCCGTCGGCGGGATAGCCGTAGGCTCCCTGGAACACCTTCACGGCCTCCAGCACGTCCACGTCGAAGATGCCGTCGATTCGATCGTCATACAGCTTCAGCTTTTGCAGGCACTGCTGGATGCTGCGCACCACCGGGCCGCTCATGCCCTCCCGGACATCCACGTTCAGGGCCGTGGGGGCGCTCTCGTCATCCATCAGGGCCGTCAGGAACTCGGGGCTGGCGACGCCGGTCTCCTCCCGGCCCATCAGCCGCTGTGCCTCGCGCACCGCGTTCACGGTGCCGCCGCCATACTTGCCGTCCAGCTCGCCGGCGTAGATGCCCAGGTCCCGCAGCCGGGTTTGCAGGCTCAGCACCTCCTTGCCCTCGTTGCCGTGGCCCAGGTCCTCCGCCCGCGCGGGAACACCCAGGAACTCGTCGTAGCTCTGGCCCTTCTCGTTGGTATAGGAGCCCGCCATCAGCAGCGTCCGCAGGTCCTCGTCCCGGTGGCGGCCCTGGAAGATGTGCACCCGCGTGCCCTCCAGGCAGCACTTGGCGATGAACTCGGCGTCCTCCGCCCGCAGCCGCACGCAGCCGTGGGAGGCGGGCCTGCCCAGCTCGGCCACGGCGCTCTTGGATACGGTGGCGTCCGACTTCTGGCTGCAGGGCAGGGAATGGAACAGCACGCCCTTGTAGATGCGGGTGGCATAGTGGGCGTAGCAGCTGTAGTAGCCAAAGTAATACCAGTACTCCCGCTCCAGCTCCTCCTCCTTGGGCGGCATGTAGTAGGTGCCGTGGGGCGTGGCGTCATTGAGCCCGGTGGAGCAGATCATCTGGCGCACCACCGACTTGGAGGTGGTGCTGTAGACGGTGACGATCTGGTTGAACACGTCCACCTCGATGTAATAGGGCATGTTGTATTTCACCTTTTCCGCGGCCAGGGCGCCGGGGCAAGCGGTCAACAGCAGCAGCGCCAGCGCCAGTGAAAACACACGTCGTATGTTCATTCAAGTCTACCTCATATCAGCGATCGTTGCGGGGCGGAATATCAGCTCAGTCCCCCCTCGCCCAGGTCCTCCTGGGCCTTCATCACGGAATCGTCGAAGGTCAGGTCCTCCCCGGCCATATAGCCCTCGTGGCCCATATAGCGGATCAGGCACCAGCCGTCCATCGTCTGGAGCACCTCCACCGTCGTACCGTCGGCCAGGTGGCCCAGCACCTCCGCGTCTTCGTAATCCTCGTCGTAAACCGCGGCGCGCTCGTCGTTGGCGCTCTCCACGCGGGCATAGCCGGTATAGGTGTTCCGGGCCTTCTGGGCAGCCGCGCCGGCGGTGAGGGCGTCCTTCGGGCCGGCCCAATACATCAGGTAGCGGTTCATCAGGTAGCCGGACTGGCCCCCGTAGCTCACCTGGGTCCACTCGGCGGTGCGGCGCTCGGCCCGCAGGTTGCTGCCGTTCTCCACCGTGGCCAGCACTGCGCTGTCGCCGTCCGGGGCCGCCCGCAGGTTCAGCGGCGCGCCGCTTTCGCCGGTATCCACCGTGACGTAGCCGCCCAGGCTCTTCACGTCCACCTGGCTGTCGTTCAGCGCCAGGTAATCCTCGAACAGGTTGCAGGGCAGTTCCGCGCCGGCGCGATAGTCGTCGATGCTGTAGCCCACGGTATACGCCCGGTCCCCCGACGGGGTGGCATAGCTCAACTGGCCGACCATCTGGCTGGCGAAGCTCACCAGGTCGTTGCGCACGTAGCCCGCCTCTCCGCCGACGGACACCCGCGACCAGCCGCTGCCCTGCTTCATCACGATCAGCCGCCGGTTCGCGGACAGGCGGCGCAGCTGGCGGCTCTTCTGGGAGGCGCTCTCCCGCAGCCGGATGCCGTTGGCCGCGTTCACCCGGGCCAGGGTCATCGGCTCGCCGGACCACTGGCAGCTGTATTCCGAATCCCCGAAGGCGTCCGCCAGCCGGCCGGCCTCGTAGGCGATGGCCTTCTGCACGGTGGGCCCGGCCACACCGTCCACCTCGTAGCCATAGACGCGCTGGAACTTCTGCACGCCTTCCACGACGCCCGCGTCGTACACGCTGTCCAGGGCGTCGTCGTACAGACGCAGGGCCTTCAGGTTGGCCTGGAGCCGCTTTACCGCGGGGCCGCTCATGCCCGTCTCCAGCCGCACCTTCATGGCGGTTGGGGCGTCGTCGGAGAATATCGCGTCGATGAATTCGGGGTCCGCGAGGCCCGTGGGGTCGGTGCCCAGCAGGTATTGGCCGTAGCGCACGGCGTTCACCGTGGCGCTGTCGTAGACCTCGCCGATCTCCCCGTCGTAGATGCCCAGGTCCCGCAGGCGGTATTGCAGGTCCGTCACGGCCTGGCCCCGGCTGTGGCGGTCCATCACGTCCGGCTGGTCCGAGAGGCCCAGGAAGTTTTCGTAGGAGAAGCCCTTCGAGGCGTCGAAGCTCTCCTGGTACAGCAGCGCCCGAAGCTCGTCGTCCCGGTTTTCGTTGTACAGTATCCGAACATGGGTGCCCGGCGGGCAGTTATCCGCGATGAACTTTGCGTCCTGCCAGCGCAGGCGCACGCAGCCGTGGGAGGCCGGCATGCCGAAGCGGCGCAGGCATTCCCGATCGATGCAGTCCTCGTCCTTCATATAATAGGGAATGGAGTGAAACAGCACCTTTCCCGAGATTCGGGTGGCGTAGCGCACATAGATGCCGCCGATCTTGTACCAGGGGTCGCGGTCGGTGCGCTTTTCGTCCTCCGGCATCACGTAGTCGCCCACCGGCGTCCAGTGGAGCTTCTCCCCCGCGGAGCACAGCATCTGGCGCACGATGTCCATGGTAGCGGCGTCGTAGATGGTGACGATCTGGTTTCCGATGTCCACCTCGATGTAGTACTTTATAGCCTCGGCGGCATTCGCGCCCATGCCGAAGGCCGGCAGCGCGAGACACAGCATCGCCGCCAGCAGGACCCATGAAAGCCGCTTGAGTCGTCTCACAGCCATCACCCCGTGCGAAAAGTAACGTTTTTTAGGGGTTCGGAGGCCTGGACGAGACCTCCCCTGTTACCCCATTACATTATATCATAATTTCCGCACAGAATTGTTGTATTAGGTTTTCATTTGTATCACAACGATGTCACAAACAGGTGAATCGGGTCGAATCACGGCAGCAGCGTCTCGGTCATGAGCCCGTCCTCTTCCGTTTCATCGGCGCTTTCGCCGGGAGCGTCGTCCGTCTCCAACAGCTCCAGGTCCTCGCTGACCATGTAGCCCTCGTGGCCCTCGTAGCGGATGCGGCACCAGCCGTCGGCGGCGTCCAGCAGCTCGAGCCGGGTATCGTTGGGCAGGTGGCCGAGGATCTCGGCGTCGTCCTCGTCCTCCCCGAAGACCGGGGCCCTGCGCCCGGTGGCGCTGCGCACCACGGCGTAGCCCGTCACCGGCGCGTCGACGTCCCCGGCGTCCAGGGTGTCGTCCAGGGCGTCCGCCGGGCCGGTCCAGAAGTTCAGGTAGCGGTTCATCAGGAAGCCCACCTGTCCCCTGTAGCGCACCTGGGTCCATTCGCTGGCGCGGCGCAGGGCCGGCAGGCTGACGCCGTTCTCCACGGTGTCCAGCACGGCGCTCTCTCCGTCCGGGGCCTGGCGCAGGTTCAGCGCCGGGCCGTTTTCGCCGGTATTCACGGTGACGTAGTTCTCCAGGCTGTCCACGTCCACCTGCCGGTCGTTGGCGGCGAGGGTGGTCTCGAACACCTCGCAGGGCAGCTCTGCCCCGGCGACGACGTCCTCCACGCCGCTGCCGATGGTGTAGACCAGGTCCTCGTCCCGGGCGGTGTACTTCAGCAGCACCAGCAGCTGGTCGTAGAACTCGACGAGGTCGTTGCGGATATAGCCCTCCGTGCCCTCCGCGCGCACCCGGGACCACTCCGTCCCCGGCTCCAGGACCAGCATCGTCTGCCCCTGGGACAGCCGGCGCAGCGTGCGGCCGGCCTGTTCGGGCGTTTCCCGAAGCCGCGCGCCTTCCTTCACGCTCACCCGGGTCATGGGCAGGGCCTCCCCCACCCGCTCGCAGGTGTAGTCCGAGGTCCCGAAGGTCTCCGCCAGGCGGCCGGCCTCCCAGGCGACGGCCTTTTGCAGGTTGGGCTCGGCCACGCCGTCCACCTCGTAGCCATAGGCCCGCTGGAACTGGCGCACGGATTCCACCACTCCTGCGTCGTATACGCTGTCCGGTGCCTCGTCGTAGAGCCCCAGCGCGGCCAGGTTCTGCTGGAGCGCCTTCACCGCGGGGCCGCTGCGCCCCTCCGAGAGCCGCACCTCCATGGCCACCGGGGCGTCCGGCCCGTAGAGCACCTGTTGATACGCCACCGTCGCCACGCCGTTCAGCTCGTCGCCCCGGATGTACTGGGCCGTGCGCACGGCGTTCACGGTGGCGCTGTCGTAGACGCCGCTCAGCTCGCCGTCATACAGCCCCAGGTCCCGCAGCCGGTACTGGAGATTCAGCACATCGGGCCCTTCGCTGAATCGGGCCAGGGCTCCCGGCTCCTTGGAAATGCCCAGGAAGCTGTCGTAGGGCAGGCCGGTGGAGGCGTCATAGGACTGCTGGAGCAGCAGCTCCCGCAGGGCCTCGTCACGCTCGATGTCGTCGGTGATCTTCACCAGCGTGCCCGGCAGGCAGTTGTCCGAGATGAACGCCGCGTCCTGCCAGCGCAGGCGTATGCAGCCGTGGGAGGTGGGCTGGCCCAGCTCCTCCGCCGCCCGGGTGTCGATGGCTTGCAGCGACTGGCGCTTGTAGGGGATGGAGTGGAACAGTATCAGGTCGTAGATCCGGCTGGCATAGCGGACATAACGGCGGTACATGTCGATGTAATACCAGGGCTGGCGCTCGCTGGCCTTCTTCTTTTTGGGCATGGTGAAGGTGCCGATGGGCGTGATGTTCCGCCCCGAGGAGCAGAGCATCTGCCGTACCACCCCGTCGGTGGCCGAATCGTAGACGGTGACGATCTGGTTGTTGATGTCCACCACGATGTAATAGGGCATGTCGTAATCCGCCCGGTCCACGGCACGGCAAACCGGCGCTACCGAGATCAGCAGCGCAAGCAGGAGGAGAAGGAGCTTGCGTGGGGACATGGTACACCTCGCTGGGTAATTCTGATTTGTCGCTGAGGCGACAAATCAGAATTTCAGTGGTTAGTATTTAGTATTTAGTGGTTAGTGGAGGAGGAAATCCTAACGGATTTCTTTTGATTAAAGGACCGAAAAACGTTGAAACCTCTGCCGTTTCCTTTGAATCAAACAAATCCCGTAGGGATTTGCACCACCACTAAATACTAACCACTAAATACTAAATACTCAAATTCTGATTTATCGAGCACAGCTCGACAAATCAGAATTTATCTATTCCTTTCCTCATTATACCACACTCTCCCCCATCATGCAAATCCGCGTAAAAAACGCGCATCCCTTCCGGGATGCGCGCAAATCTGCCGTTGTGAAATCAGAACTTCAGGCTGTTCAGCTTGATGCCGGGGCCCATGGTGCTGGAGATCACGGCGGAGCGGATATAGGTGCCCTTGGCGGCGGCGGGCTTGGCCTTGATGGTGGCCTCCATCAGGACGCGGAGGTTCTCGACCAGCTTGTCCTCGCTGAAGGACGCCTTGCCCACGGGGCAGTGGATGATGGCGGTCTTGTCCACGCGATACTCGACCTTACCGGCTTTGATATCGTGGATGGCCTGCGTCACGTTCATGGTGACGGTGCCGGCCTTGGGGCTGGGCATCAGGCCCTTGGGGCCCAGGATGCGGCCCAGGCGGCCGACCTGACCCATCATGTCGGGGGGGGCGACGACCACGTCGAAGTCGAACCAGCCGCCCTGGATCTTGGCGACCATGTCCTCTGCGCCCACGTAATCCGCGCCGGCGGCCTCGGCCTCGGCGGCCTTGTCGGCCTTGCAGATCACCAGCACGCGCACGGTCTTGCCGGTGCCGTTGGGCAGCACCACCGCGCCGCGGACCTGCTGGTCGGCGTGACGGGGATCGACGCCCAGGCGGACGGAGATCTCCACGGTCTCATCAAACTTGGCCTTGGCGGTCTTCTTGACCAGCGCGATGGCCTCCTCGGGATCATACTGCTTGGCGCGATCGATCAGCTTCAGGCTGTCGGAATATTTCTTACCTTTTTTCATGAATACATCCTCCTTGTGGTCAAGCGGATTCTATGATCCTCCCACGATTCTGGTGCTAACCCTTCAATTAATCGACCACCACGACGCCCATGGAGCGGGCGGTACCGGCGATCATGCTCATCGCGGCCTCGATGGAGGCGGCGTTCAGGTCGGGCATCTTCAGCTCGGCGATCTCGCGGACCTGGGCCTTTGTGATGTTGGCCACCTTGTCCTTGTTGGGACGGCCGGAGGCGTGCTCGATGCCGCAGGCCTTCTTGATCAGCACGGCGGCCGGAGGGG
>JAZSAA010000235.1:0-2195 GCA_045601625.1 Clostridia bacterium
GGGGCCCTTGACCATGATGCCGGCCTCGTCGCTGGTGAGGTTGTAGGGGTCTGACACCAGCGAAACCACGAACACGGTGCCATTTCCGTTGTTCACGTCATACAGGTAGCTCTGGCTGTCCATGATGGATTCCAGGTAGCCCTCGCCGTAGACCCGGGTGCGCAGTATGGTGGTATCGGTGATCTGGATCGGCCCGGAATAGGGCGTGCTGCTCTCGGTGGGGTCGGTGCAGTCCAGGGTATAGTAGATGCGGCAGCCCGAGGGCACGGACAGCTCCACCGTCACGGTGTCGCCGCTATGGTACATGCCGCCCTCCACCGAGTAGACGGGCCTGGGCGCGCGGCCGTAGTAGGCCGGGCCGCTGTTGGCCGCGCCGGGGGTCACGGTGGTGAAGAAGCGCTGGCCGGCGCCGTCGTCGGTGCGGCCGTAGGAGATGTCCGCGTACTGCGTCGGCATGAACAGCCGGTCCACGACCCGTCCGCCGGGCTCGGACAGCACCACGGAATAGCCCCCGTCAGTGGAGAGCCTGTAGTTGGTCTGTATGCGGTCGGCGGTGGAGGCGTTCAGCCCGTTGGCGAACACGCCCAAGTAGGCCCCGGGCTGGATCACGGTGCCCGCGGGGAACTGCCACTTGCGAGGGCGTCCCGCGTTGTCGGAAAGGCCCCAGCCGGACAGGTCCACCGCCTGGGAGGTGCCGTTGTACAGCTCGATCCAGTCGTCGGACTTGGTGGAGGAGGCCAGCACCTCAGTGATGCGCACGCCCACGTCGTTGCGCTGCATGATCTCCCGGGCCGCGGCGTCCGCGCCCTCGGGGGTGTTGGGATAGTTGGGCGAGGGCGAGAACTGCTTGCTCCAACCGGTCTCCAGCAGGCTGTAGCTCTGGTCCGGCTCCATGGCCGGGGTGCGCACATGGCTGACGGTATTGCCGTTGGGGTCCGTCAGGAACACGTTGTCGCCCTTGTTGGAAATGCGGAAATTGGTGTGCAGGTGGGACGGGTCGTCCTTCCTGTCGAGGCCCGAGCAGTGGACGGCCAGCCAGCCGCCGGCAGGCAGGGTCACCGCCGGGAACTGCCAGCGCTGGAGCTTCTCGGCCTTGTCGGACAGCCACCAGCCGGACAGGTCCACCGGGTTGCCGGTGGTATTATGGATCTCCACGTAGTCGGGGAAGGCCCCGGTCTCGTCCATGAAGAAGGTGCAGTTGTCGGCCATGACCTCGGTGATCTCCAGCGCGCCGGGAGTCACCGCGACGGGGCGGGAATCCTCATCCCCGCCGCCGTAGCGCTCCACGCGGTTGGACGCGCCGGGGGTGGGCATGTCGCTGATCTGCCACTCGCCGGAGGCGTCGCGGCAGTACACCTGGTTGCGGGCCAGGGCCGGGATCTCCACCAGGTCCACGCCGTTGCCGCTCTTGTCCAGCAGCGCCAGCGTCTCGCCGGAGGCGGGCAGCCGGAAGGGGGCATGGTAGCCGTCGGCCTGCTGGGCCTTGCCGCTGCCGTCGGCATGTACCACCACGTATTCGCCGGGCTGGAGCACGCCGCCGGGGAAGGCGAATGCCTGGGCAGGCTTGGTCTGCCGCACCAGGGCGTAGCCGGTCAGGTCGATGGCGCGGTCGGAGGCGTTCTGGATCTCGATCCAGTCCTCGATGCCCCCGGCGTTCCCGGCGCGGGTGGAGGCGTTGGCGCTCATGACCTCGCTGATGCGCAGCCCGACCGCCGCCGCATCGGCGCTGGCCCTGCGGGTGAACAGTGGGGCCGACTGAACCAGCCACGTCAGCAGCATCGCCACGACGCCGATGAGCGCAATAATGGCGGGCAGCGACCCCATGGGTCGGGCCTGCCGCCACGCCGATCTTCTCTTTTTCTTCCTCGCGGATTGGTTTGCCACTCGGCTTCCTCCGTTATAAATGCGCGGAATCACATATTCCGCATATTATACTACTTTGTCTTTATTATAATACAGATTCATCATTACGGCAAGATGGCAGCGCGTAGGCGGATAGGTAAAATTTGGGACGAAGGGGGAAATTCTGATTTGTGGCTGAGGCGACAAATCACAATTCAGTATTTAGTATTTAGCATTTAGTGGTTAGTGGAGGAGGAAATCCTTGCGGATTTCTTTTGATTCAAAGAATCGAGAAACGTTGAAACCTCTGCCGTTTCCCTTTAATCAAACAAATCCGTCAGGGCTGGTGACTT